>JAFVUZ010000256.1 GCA_017502435.1 Lentisphaeria bacterium | reverse complement strand
TGCTGAGTTCTGGTTCGCAATTTGCCTCTGATATGCGGAATCGCACAGTATGTACAGCAGTTGTTGCAGCCGTCGGCAATTTTCAGATAAGCCATATGCGGCACAGTCAACTGCAATCTCGGAGTTGAGTGGTCATACAGATACGATGGCTCAACAGTATCACCGGGAGCGTTATTATCAAGGATTTCTGCAATTCGGGGGATATCATTGACGCCGATCCAGAGGTCAACTTCAGGAAATTTTTCTTTGAATGGATTTTCTGTGCCGTATTGCGGAAGACATCCGGCAACAACGATGCGGCGGCTCTGTTTGCGTGCTCTTTTTTTCCAGTTTACAGCCTTTTGAATCTCTTCAAAAGCCTCCTCGCGGGCTGCAGGCAAAAAGGCACAGGTATTTATCAGATAGACATCAGCCTCCCCTGCATTAAATGTAATATTGCGTCCGCAGTTAAGCAAAATACCGGCGAGAATTTCAGTATCCACCAGATTTTTCGGACATCCAAGACTTACAAAATAAACTCCGCTCATTTTCACATCCATTTCAAAATAACACGTTTTTTTAATATATCATTCATTACAAAAAAATCAACTTAACTCTTTCAAATAGTGAATTTATTGTTTTTTATCCGTCTTTATATCATCCAGCAGCATATCAATATCAATTTTTTCGATATAATACCAATTCAATGAATTTATCCGATAGAACAGATAAACAATATTCCTGCCGTTATCTGTTTTTATATTCATAATACCGCTTTTATTTTTCTTGACATATTTCAAAACATTATGATTCTCAAAAAAGTCATAATCCACAATATTTGATCTGCTGAAGGATGTGTTTTTTGTCTCAACAGAATAATTCTCTCTGGTACTCAGCAAAGTTTTTCCTTCAGAATCAACAATGACTTTGGCAAGCAGGAACCCATCTGTATTGCCATTGTTTTTCATAAAACGGGCAATATACAAAAGCATATTGTCAACAGCGATAACTCCCTGTATTTTGCCGTTAACAAAAATCGGCAGTGATGCAGTCAATGTCATTCGTCCGGAATAAGTGTCGATATAAGGCAAACTCCATACCACATCATCAAACGGAGTTCTTTGGGCAGCGGCTTTGTACCACAATCTCTGCCGCGGGTCGAATTGACGCTGAAATTTGGTTTGTCCCGGCATATTAAAATAGAGTCCGTTTTCAAAGCCGCCGTAGAACCACAGAATCGGCGAACCGTAACTGAAATAATATTTTTCTGCTTCTTTTTCTGTCAGCTGTATATTTTCATCTTTTTTACGGAAAACATTATCATAAAGAAGATTTTTTTTCAATACCGGCTGCATCATCTGCAGTTTTTCCATCATATTTTTCATTTCAGGAGTATATTTCCCTGTCGGATGATTAAATGACATCCGGTCTATAGAAACCGGCATATTGCACGCTTCAGAGAAAAATATATCATTCCCGATTCTTTCTTTTTGCATCTCTTCCGGCACAAAAAAATATCTGCTTTGCAATATATTGTCGTCTGCATTATACATTAGCATAAACGAAATGTATGCACTCAAAGATTTCAGAGAATTTGCAACATTGTTCATCTGCAGTTCGATCAATCCTGCAACATACAACGCCCGTGAATAAGCGGCACTCAATGCAATGTCTCGTGCCAGAATAAAACGGTTGTGTTTATTCTTTTGATAAAATGAATAACTGAACGCTCCGCCGGTCAGCAGCAGACACGCAAGCACCAGAATCAATATCACTTTGATATGGTGTTCACTGAAGCGGAGCATTTTACTTATAATATTATCCGGTCTGGCTTTGGTTTCTTCATTTGCCAGATAATGACGTATATCATCTGCAAGGTCATTTACGGACTGATAACGTTCATCACGGTCAAACGCTGTTGCTTTGCGGATAATTGCCACAAGATCTTTGTCCACAGGATATTTGAACTCATGAGTGAATTTTTCCATCTCATGATTTCGTATTTTACTGACGACTTCTTTGGTATCTTTGCCGTTGAATGCCGTTTTCAGGAACACACATTCAAACAGAATAAGTCCCAATGAGTAAATATCAACCCTTTCATCAATAAACTCTCCATTCACAGTTTCCGGTGAAAGATAACGCGGCGTACCGGAAATACTTTTGGGTTTTTCAATATTTCCGCTTTTGATTGAAGGATTTTCTATCAAACGGGCAATTCCCCAATCCATGATATAGGAATCGTTATAATGTCCGAGCATGATATTTTCAGGCTTCAAATCACAATGCATAACATTGCGGCTGTGAGCGTAAGCAATAGCATCGCAGCTGCGGAGAAAAATTTCAAGTCTTTTGCGGATTGAGCGGTTCTCATTGAATTTATTGACATTTGTTTTTGAATACTGCTCACGGATATGAGACAGATATTCAGCAAGAGTCTCTCCATTGATAAATTTCATCGCCAGATGCAGCCCGTTTTCACTGTCAGTATTCAAAGAATAGACCGGCACAATACCCGGATAGTCAAGTTGAGCAGTGATTTTGGCTTCAGCAATAAAATGAGCTCTTGATTTTTTATTATCGGAAAGTTTTTTATGCAGTGATTTCAAAGCAATGATACGTCCGAGCGAACGGTCAGCCACACTGAAAACAGTCCCCTGCCCCCCCTCGCCTATGGTATTTATTGTTTCAAAAGAACCTTCAATATTCTGCAAAACAACTTCTGCATCATTGTTTTGATTGATATTTTCAGATGAAATATTTATCTCTGATGTATGCTGCTGAATATCATCTTCAACGTTACGTTTTTTCTCAAAAATGGAACTGAAAGTCGAAGTTGAATTCATATTGAAAAAGGAAGTAATGGAACTGCTTTCTTCCGAATCGTTATCTGTATCCCGGTCAGATCTATGCTGCAATGCTTTCTGAAGTTCTTCATCAGAAATTTTCATTGTACGTTCCAAGTCCGCAGGATCTATCCTGACTGTAACATCGCAGGTTGTATCATTGAGAGTTGTATTTTTTGAATCTGAAATATCTTTTTCCGTCATATTTTTACCCTATCATTGACCAGAGACGGCCATTTTTTCCGGGAGTTAAAATTATATTGAGGTCGAATGCCTCAGAAAGATTTGCTTCGGTAAGAACTTCTTCTCTTTTGCCGTAACTTTGAATATTTCCGCTTTTGAGAATCATGCCTTTGTCAAAAACCGGCATAATATCTTCGATACGCTGAGTGATGAAAACGATGGTTATTTCCGGATGGTCATGAGCCATTTCTGCAATTGTTTCAAGCAGAAATTCACGTCCGGCAATATCCAGATAAACGCTCGGCTCATCCAGAATGAGAAGTTCAGGATTATTCATCATGGCACGGGCAATCAGGATTTTTACCTGTTCGCCGCTTGACATGGTCATAAGCTGCTGATCTTTCAGGTGTACACATTTAAGTTTTTCAAGAATTGAGATTGCTTTGGCCTCTTCTTCCGGAAGCATTTTACGGAAAAGTCCGAAAGTGCTGTCAACTCCGGAAACCACAAGTTCCAATCCACGCAATTCCGGATCTGCCATCTGCTGCATATAGGGACTTACCCATGCGACGCGTTTACGGAGTTCAATCAGATTGGTCTGTCCGAATTTCTGACCAAGGACACTGACGTGAGCCCCGAAAAGCGGCCATGCGTAACCCATAAGCATTTTCACCAGAGTTGTTTTACCGGCACCGTTGGCACCGAGGATGAAACAGCGATCGCCTTTTTTTACCTGCCATGAGATATTGTGCAGGATTTCTCTGCCTCCGAGAAACACGGTGGCACCATTTACGTCTATAGCCTGTTCATAAGCTGAATTTTGTTCTGTCATTTTCTAATCCTGTTTTTTTTATTTTCCATATATTCGAGCCATTCTTCGCGAAGTTCGCGTCCATGGGCAAATTCTTTTTCGAAATCCTCAAAGCGTCCTTCTTCGATTATTTTGCGGAATTTTCCGTAAGCACTGTCAAAATAATCCATCGCTTTGAGAACTGCTTCACGGTTGTTTTCAATGATTTCCTTCCACATCACAGGATTACTGGATGCAGTGCGTGAAGTATCTCTGAAGCCTCCGGCACAACCGGCAAAATTGTCTTTTTTATCCTCATAGCCAAGCACGCTGATAGTCAGAGCAGATGCCAGAATATGAGCCACATGACTGGTGCGGGCAACCAGATTGTCATGTTTCTCCGGAGTTATACGGACGGTTTTACAGGTGATAAGCTGCCATAATTCTTCAATTTCAGCAGCTTCACCATTGTCATTTGCTGCGGGACAAATAAAAACATCCGCATTGTCATACAATGATTCAAAAGCATTCAAATAACCTGATTTTTCAGTTCCGGCCATCGGATGACTGCCGACATAACGGATATTTTGCGGAGCGAGATATTTTTCTGCCGCTTCCATAAATGCCCCTTTGGTACTGTTGAGATCGGTCAAAACAGCGCCTTTTTTGAATTTAGCGGCATTTTTACGCACAAAATCAACAGTTGCCGGAATTGGAAGTGCCAGAAAAATTATATCTGCCAATGCCAATAACTCCGCCAGTTCTCCGGCGGATTCAGACAACAGAATTCCTTCGCGAATACCGTAATTTACTGCTTCACGATGACGGTTGTACCCAAGAACACTGCGGCCCCTTTTTTTCAATGCCATTGCCAATGACATTCCCAGGAGCCCCAGTCCTACAACAAGTATAATTTTATTGTTATTTTTCATAATACATATAATGTACACCTTTTTTTCAATATTTAAATTGAAAAATCAAAAAAATATAGTAAATTATTTAAGAATTTTGAATTTTTTACCAGAAAGGGCAAAAATGAAACATATCCTCGTCGCCGGCGGAGCCGGTTATATCGGCAGTGCCTGCACTGAATATCTGTTGAACAACGGTTACGCTGTTACTGTTTACGACTCTCTTGTAACCGGTCATCTGGATGCTGTTGATCCCAGAGCGAAATTCATTCTCGGTGATCTCGCTGACCGTGATAAAATCATTCAAGTTGCCAAAGATGGCAATTTTTACGGTATCATGCACTTTGCAGCGGCAAGTCTCGTCGGTGAATCCATGACCAATCCTTCAAAATATTTCCGCAACAATATCGCAAACGGCATAAATCTTGCCGATGCCGCTGTCGCAGGCAATATCAAAAACTTCGTTTTTTCCAGTACCGCCGCAACTTTCGGGCAACCGGAAAAATGCCCCATCAGTGAAAACGATCCGCAAAAACCGATCAATCCTTACGGCGAATCAAAACTCTGTTTTGAAAAAATCCTCAACTGGTATTCTCAAATCCACGGTATCAAATATGCCGCTCTGCGTTACTTCAATGCAGCCGGTGCTACTGAAAACTTCGGCGAGGCTCACAATCCGGAAACCCACCTCATCCCGATTATTCTGCAGGTTGCCGCCGGTGAACGTGAAAAACTCCTCGTTTATGGAGATGATTACAATACCCCCGACGGCAGTTGTGTCCGTGATTATATCCATATTCTCGACCTTGCCCAGGCTCATATGCTGGCTCTTGATGCTCCCGAAAGCGGCCATTACAATCTCGGAACCGGCAAAGGTCTGAGTGTTTTTGAAATTATCAAAGCCGCCGAAAAAGTCTCCGGCAAAAAGATAAATTTTGAAATCGCCCCCCGCCGTCCCGGCGACCCCGACACTCTGATCGCCTGTTCCGACCGTATCAAAAAACTTCTCGGCTGGAAACCGCAGTTTGAAAATGCAGAGGCAATCATTGAATCTGCCTGGAAATGGAAACTCAATCACAAAAATGGCTATCTGCGTTAAAAATTTTCTGCTTTGGCTGCTGTGTGGTTCTCTCTTTTGTCCGCTGTGGGCAAAGGAGAGTTTCTCCGCACCCGGAATAATCAGCACTGACGGTACAGATTTGGTATTCCGTGAACTTCTGATTGAAAAATCTCTGAATACCTCATCTTTGAATTGTACCGTCACTCAAGACAATTTTGAAAATGCCGTAAAAAAACTCAAAAACAACCAATGCGATATGGTGCTTGTCAAAAAATCCCCCGAAAATATCAATATTTCAAATGATTTGACCTGCAAAGTATTCGCACAAACTCCGATTCTTGTTTTCGTTCATGCCTCAAACAAAGTCAGCAAACTTAAAATCAGCGATTTGCGGCAGATTTTGAACGGCGATATAAATCAATGGAGTTTTTTTGACCGGAATAATATTTTCTCTATTCACCGTTTCGGAATGCCGCACGATGACAGTTCCTTTATTTACCTCAAACGCAGACTCAATTTGCGGGAAAAAGTTCAGCATCTGCCTCTTAACTCAACGCAGGAAATAATAACCATTGTCCGGGCCAATCCCAATTCAATAGGAACAGGAGTATGGGAAAAAGATTTGAATTTAAAGGGAATCAAATTGCTTCAGATAACCGATGACAATGGCAGAAATATTAACTTTTCAATGCCTCATACGGTAATTTTCCGCAAGCAGGACAAAAATAAAGTTGAAAATTTTTTGAAAAACGGAAAATAAAATGGAAAGTCTGAACTCTTATATAATGCGAAAAATAAAATTACGCAAAACATTAATGATTATATTTTCTGTTTGTACCGTCATGCTTATTTGCGGTGTATGCAATTACGTTATGGAATCCGGAAGCGGAACAGAAAATATGACTTTTGCTGATTCCGGAACTGAAATCAGCAGTACAAAGCAAAAAATCAATCCACGTGAAATGCTGATGGATAAAAGAGATAAAAAAATCCGCATATATTCAGTCTGCATACTGCTGGCAGTAATGGCAGGAAGTTTTGTAATTGATTTCATTTTCGTACGCTGTCCGGTTTGTTCCGGACACATTTCATACAGTATAAACCCGTCATTCTGTCATCACTGCGGCAGTTCATTCGGCCGCAAGGAGTCTATATAATAAAAAAATTTCACAAAATTCTCATCAGTGCGGGACCTACCCGTGAAAAAATTGATCCTGTCCGTTTCATCACCAATCGCTCCAGCGGCAAAATGGGGTATGCCCTTGCAGAGAATGCAGTCAAGTATGCCGATGAAGTCGTCCTCGTTTCCGGCCCCGTAACACTTGACACTCCGGAAAATGTCAAACGCATCGATATTGAAAGTGCCGCAGAAATGGCAGCAGCAATGTTCGCTGAAAGTACCGATGCCGATTTGATAATCATGTGTGCCGCAGTCGCAGATTACCGTCCGAAAATCATTCATACAAGCAAAATGAAAAAATCCGACGGCGATCTTACTCTGGTACTTGAACGTACCGAAGACATTCTCAAAACGCTCGGTCAAAATAAAAAAGCAGGACAAATACTTGCCGGTTTTGCTGCAGAAACCGATGATATTCTTGCCAATGCTCAGTCAAAACTTGAACGCAAAAATCTTGATTTTATCATCGCCAATGATGTAAGTTCAAATTCAAAAGGCGGATTCGGTGTAGATAATAATGCTGTAACGATAATTGACCGCAGCGGTCATCAGGAAATTTTTGCTCTCTGTCACAAAAAAGAACTGGCAGACAAAATACTCAAATATATTTCAGAAAAATAATTGATTTAACTGTCACAAAAACGGCATAGCCTGAATTTATAATTTTCAGGCTGTGCCGTATTTTTGTTTACGCTGTGTACTAACGTAGACTGATTTTTTATTACAAGGGGGCTTACGCCGCCCCCTTGTATCCCCGGCGCCGGGTACGACCCGGTGCGATGTGACGCTGGCGCGTGAGTGTCAGCGGCTGTGTAGTGTTTAGCTATTTTTTCGGCGGAATGTTCGATTGCTCCTTCCCTTTTTTTAGGGAATTAGCAATCAAATCTTCCGCCGGATTAGCCACATCAGGGGTATGCCGTTCGTTGCTGTCGCAACTCACTATACCCCCGAACCCCCTCATTTTTTTTTATTATCAGTCAATGTTTAGTACAGAGCCTTTGTTTATTGATAAATTACACAACAGCCAGAGTGTAACTCATTGAATCATCACCTTTTGAAATTCCGAGTTCCAGAATGTAATCTGTTTTTGCGGCAAGTTCAGCTTTGAAGACTCCATCTGCAAATGTCAATTCTGCAACATTGCCTTTTTTGTCAACGAGACTTATGGTATCACTGCCTGAAAAACCGCTGATTTCAATAATTGAAGATTCTTTGCCGGTCTTGAATTTCACAAAGTCAACCGTATCAATGCAGTCGCTGTCTCCTGAAAGCCAGCCGGTATAATCAGATTTAAGGTCCCATTTTACGGCTTTCTTAGCAGTATTATCTGCAAGTTCGTATTTGACATTACGGAAGCCTTCATAAGTCTGACCGAGGTTGAGCAGACCGACTATTTTACCGTTCAAATTTTCCCAAACATCTGATGTTGCGGCAAAATTTCCTTTGTTTATGATTTTTTCTGCATTCAGAACGAAATCACTTGCAAAAATCAACGTTCCGCTGTTGACAATTTTATCACTGCCGATACCGAAATTCGCTCCGGAAAGTACAAGAACCGCATTTTTGCCGATTGTCAATGTATCATTTTCTGAAGTTCCGATATAATTTTCAATACTGCTGAAGCCTTTGTTCACAGCGATTTTCCGGACATTGGCAACTGCAGCGGCAACACTGTCTGTCATAGTGAGTTTTGCATAATTTTCAATCGTATCAACAGAAGCACGAAGAAGTGTTACAGAACCTGCAAGTTTACGATTTTCAGCACCGTTGACGATTTTTGAAACAGCGAAACTTTCAATTTTTCCAACATTTGAATCGGTAATTTTGACAGTTTTGTAATTACTGATTGTATCGGTATGTGCACCGTTGGTCAGTTTTACTGTGCCGCTTGCAGTAAATTGTTCTGTATACTTGATTTCAGAATTGTTGCCGCCGACGTTTTTTATGTTTTTTGTAAGTTTGTAAGCGTTATTGACGATATTTTCGACCGTACCGCTTTCAATATTGACAGTTGCATAATTTGAGAGAGTTTTCACAAATGCACCGTTTACATTTGCTTTGCCTGAGGCAGTTTGAGAAACTTTATTGGTTTCGATGACGGTAGTCACTGCTTTTTTGACAGAAGTTTTTATTGTCTGAGAATTTGCGGATTTACCGCCGTCAACAATTCCTGCGATTGCGTTGCCGTAAATATTTACATTTGCGAAATCTTTAAACAGCACATCATCTGTATTTTTTTCGATGATGTTAAGAGTGCCGCGTGCGTTTGCTTTTGCGGAATAACTGTAAGAATTGACTTTTTTCTTTACAGTCGGGACTGCGGCAACACCAGAAATTACGCTTAAATCGCTCAAATCAGTTGCAGCAAAAATATTTATATTGTTATCAAGCATGACGACTTTATAAGCCGCTGAATGTTCAAAATCTGCAAGCGTATTGAACGCATTTTCACTGAATGTGAGCATAATTCCGTTCTGCTTTTTATTTTTCGTATTCTTTTCAGTATAATTTGATTTGACAAAAACGTAATCAGTCAACGAACTGTCTGCAACATGGTCAATTCCGCTGACTTCTGCTTTGCCGACAACGGAATAATTGCCGATAGCATCACATGATCGGAAGAAGATGAAACCATTTTCTCTGACAATGACTTGTTCAGCGTAAGAAATCCAGTCAATGCCGTTGAATGAATATTCTTTCGTTACCGCATTTTCTGCAAATTCAGCAGTGACAATGAGTGGATTATTGGAAAGATAAGCACGTTTTTCAACAGTAATTACAGGAGCTTCAGCCGTAGTCCTGTCAATATTTGAAACGATATATTGAGCTTCGGTAACATTTCCTGCGATATCTTCTGCTTTGAAGTAAACAATGCCGTTGTTTTCCATAATTATATAATCATTGTAATCGAGCCATGCTCCGTCATTGATTCTGTACTGAACGGAGAAGTTATTTGAGTCATTGAAAAGTGCAGAAACTTTAATTGCACTGTTGGTCAATTCTGTAATATCGGCAGAAATTTCGCTGATAACGGGAGCATCTTTGTCAATAAAAGTGACTTCAACAGATTTTTCAGTAACATTTCCGGCTTCATCGGTGACGCGGAACTGATAAGTTCCGTTTTCGGTTGCGGTTAAAGTTGAACCTGCAACCCAGTTTTCGCCGTCAAAGTATTCGACAACGCCGTCGCTAACGTTAGCAGTCAGAATGACATCCTGATTGGTCCATTCGGTTGCATTGCCGCTGACTTCCAAAGTCGGTGCAACTTTGTCGATTTTGTCAACAACTATTTCTTTTGTAGTGACATTGCCCGCAAGGTCAGTAACTCTGAACTGGTAAGTGCCGTTTTCGGTTGCGGTCAGAGTTGAACCTGCAATCCAGCTTTTGCCGTCAAAGTATTCGACAACACCGTCACTGACATTTGCAGTCAAAACAACATCTTTGTTAGTCCATGCTGTTGTATTTCCGCTGACTTCCAAAGTCGGTGCAACTTTATCAATCTTGTCAACGACAACTTCTTTTTCGGTGACATTACCCGCAAGGTCAGTAACTCTGAACTGGTAAGTTCCGTTTTCGCTGACTGTCAAAGTTGAACCTGCAATCCAGTTTTCACCGTCAAAGTATTCGACAACGCCGTCACTGACATTGGCAGTCAGAATGACATCCTGATTGGTCCATTCGGTTGCATTTCCGCTGACTTCCAAAGTCGGGGCAACTTTATCAATCTTATCAACGACAACTTCTTTTTCGGTAACATTTCCGGCTTCGTCGGTAACTCGGAAAGTGTAAGTTCCGTTTTCAGAGACAGTCAAAGTTGAACCTGCGACCCAGTTTTCGCCGTCAAAATATTCAACAACGCCGTCGCTGACATTTGCAGTCAGAATGACATCATTGTTGGTCCATTCGGTTGCATTTCCGCTGACTTCCAAAGTCGGTGCGACTTTGTCGATTTTGTCAACAATAATTTCTTTTTCGGTGACGTTTCCAGCTTCGTCAGTTACTCGGAAAGTGTAAGTTCCATTTTCAGAAACAGTCAAAGTTGAACCTGCGACCCAGTTTTTGCCGTCAAAGTATTCAACAACGCCGTCACTGACATTGGCAGTCAGAATAACATCCTGATTGGTCCATGCAGTTGCATTGCC
>JAFVUZ010000255.1 GCA_017502435.1 Lentisphaeria bacterium | reverse complement strand
ATAGTTGCAGTGTTTTTTTCTTGGCTCTGTACTAAACACAGACTGATTTTTTATTACAAGGGGGCTTACGCCGCCCCCTTGTATCCCCGGCGCCGGGTACGACCCGGTGCGATATTACGCTGGTGCGTGAATGTCGGCGGCTGTGTAGTGTTTAGCTATTTTTTCGGCGAAATGTTCGTTTCGTCCTCCCGCATATAAAAGCGGGTGGAACGCTGCGGAATGACGAAACAAATCTTTCGCCAGATTAGCCACATCAGGGGTATGCCGTTCGTTGCTGTCGCAACTCACTATACCCCCGAACCCCCTCAATTTTTTTTATTATCAGTCAATGTTTAGTACAGAGCCAATTTTTACAGTAAAATATATTTTAAATTATTTGTAATAAACAAATTGTAATTGCTTTTATTGAGATAATAAAAGCAATTACGGTAAAAGTTTTTGGAAAATGGGGTGTGGGGAAAAGAACCTTTTTTCAAAAAGGTTTTTTCCCCACAAAACAGTTTTGCAACAGCCCCTTGTATGCTTCTAAAACTTAAATTTCTTCAGCATCATCTTTTTTGCCTTTATTTACAATGGAGGAAAACAGTGCCATTGAGAGAAGAACAGGAACGATGATGCATCCGCTGAAGAGAATGATTTTAGTGATAATATCCAACATAATAAAGTCTCCTTGAGTAGATAGATATTTTCCGTCAGCGGCAAGATTGACGGGGGTAAATATCTGATTGTTTTTCAAAAAAATTTTTCCGGAATTATTCCGGTACAGGCAGGTTTCAGGAGACAAAAGGTCCTGCCCGTTGAGGTATTGAACGGCTCTGATAATTTTGAAAAACAAACTGTTCCGCGTTGACGTTGTAATCCGGAATATATTCTCCCGGGATTACGGTTGTCTGTGTCAGCGGCAATGCACACAGGCGGGACGTCGGCGGTACGGGATTATTGCCTGAACGGCGGGATTTGAGCAGCAGTTGGAGATTGCTGCCATTGGAACGGCGGAATACAAAAAGTGTTTCCGGCAGTTTTGAATGCATATTTTCCGGCATTCCGGGAGCCGTACTGCGTATAATACGTTCGGATTGGCGGTCGCATTCACTGATATTCAGAACGGACCACAAAAGCACTGCCCCGATGAATGCCAAAGCACTCATGAGCAGTGAACTTTTAAGATTTTGCAGCCTTTTGAATATCATATCAATAAATTTCTTTTACGTTTTATCCGTGGGGAGAGTTTTTTATTCAGTGACTTGAAGAATCTGCTGTTTTTTGCTGTCATTGTTCAAGTCAAAGAAGAAGAGTTCGCAGATGAAATCCGCAAATTCAACCGGATGAAACTGGAACTTGACGCCCAGCAGAAATGATGCTTTGACTCCGATGGCATAAGGATCTTCGAAACGCATTGAACGGGGATAGTTGATGATATCAGCAGAGGAGAAGTTTGAGGTGTATTGATTTTTGTAAGTTCCGAGCAGACCGGTGCGGTTTCTTTCAAATACACTGAAACAGAGAGCATCGGCATTGTAGTTTGCATCTTTGAAAAAACCGATCTGGCGTTTGTTGGTCCAGCCCATGTTCCATGAATTGCCGACACCGGCTCCGAGAGAAAAATATTTGGTAATATCTACATCTGCAGCGATGTCGCCTGCACCCAATTCAATAGAGAAACAGTCAATCAGATCCAGCAGACAGTTTGGAATATACCAAAGTATATTGTGCCCGATGGCGGCATAATCGATTTCGTAATGTTTTTTGGGAGCATCGGCTTCGGCGGCATTCAAAGTTCCGGCGAAACAGAATACGGACAGCAAAATGAGAGCTGCGGCAAAACTTTTTTTGATTTTCAGCATAATAACAGTTCCTTTTTTTTATGTTTTTACGGTCATATTCTAAATATAGTATATAAAACTGAAAAATTCAATAGCAGGAAAAGATTTTTTTCAAAATTTATATCATACTGAACAATAAAAAATCCGGCGAAATACATTGTACTTCACCGGATATATGACCGGAAATTATATTTTGTTTATTTATTTGTTTTTTCTGCGGGTGCACCGGTGTTTGCAGGCGGTGTCTGCTGTGTTTGGGTGGGCTGTTCCTGTTTTATAACTTTTTTGCCCTGATGCCGTGGCGGGACAACAGGATAGAAAACCTGCAGCACTTCAGGTCTGTCCTGCATATCCTGAATCGCTTCTTCCATCATTTCTGTTGTTGACATGGAAATCAAACCGGTCCAGAAAAATGCCAGAAACATCGCAAGACTGTTCAGAATAACTCCGCTGATGCCCCACGGACAATAACCGTCACGAACCAGTTTGCATACTCCGATTATCAGTCCGGCAACTGCAGGTATCAATGTGAAATACCCGAGATTCGGAAAGAGTGCCACCGCAAAAACGATAAGGCCGACGATGATAGAAAATGTACCCATAGAAACCTCCTTGATTTTGATTCTGGGTGTCCGGACCCATTCCGGATTTTCTATGGATAAATATACCTTTTTACTGAATTTCAGCAAGTTTTTTTGTGTTGAAACTGATATAATGAAAAAAGGTATTATTCCGCATTTTCCGTGCGGCAGAATGCCAGCAGCATACCCATTATCATAAATGTTCCTGCAAGTGAACTGCCGCCGTAACTTACAAGCGGCATTGTAACTCCAGTTGTCGGGATGATTGCACAATTTACGCTGCAGTGCAGCAGCAGATTAACCATTACCGCCCCGATACAGGAGAGTATGATAAGTTCATTACGGCTGTTTGAACTTTGACGGTATATCAGATACAGCAGTACAAAATACAGTGCCAGTATTGAAAATGCTCCGGAAAAGCCAGTCATTTCATGCAGTGCCGCAAAAGCGGAATCATTGTAGGCAAAAGGCAGATAGTTGTTGCTCCAGAATGCTCCGTCCATGCGGTTGCCGAGCCAGCCGCCGCGGGCTATTGTCAGCTGAAACTGTTTCCAGTGCCATGCACTGCCGAAAACGTCCGCATTTTCAGAAAAAAATCCGTACAACCGCTCAAAGCCATAATTTTTGCGGCTTATAAAGACCAGCAGGCTTGCAAGTGCCGCCGCCGGCAGCAGCAGCAGTATGCGTAATTTCACTCCCGCAAGAAAACTTATTATTGCGAACGTCAGGCAGTACAGCAGCGCCGTTCCGTAATCCGGCTGCAGCAGTATCGCACCGATCCATAATGCACTCAGAACGCCGCTGTGGATAAATGCTTTTGTTTTGTTTTCTGTATGCAGATAAATATTTGAAATGTACAGGATATAGATGAACTTGAAAATTTCCGACGGCTGTAAATAGACAAAGTACAATGAATACCAGCCACGCATTCCGTTGATTTTCACCCCCAGCAGCAGAACTCCCCACAATATGACAAGTGCCGCAAAAAAAAGACTGCGTGACATGGTAATATATTTGGACTGTTTTATTCTCCGCATTCCGTCCATAAGCAGAAAGCCCAACAGCAGAAAACAGAATTGTCTGACTGCCATTTCCGCGGCTCCGAAGTCGTATTGACTGCTGCTGCGGCTGCCGTAAATAAGCAGTATCCCCGAAAATGAGAGAACAAAAAGTATTCCGTAAACGGTAAACAGAAAATTGAAATATTTTTTCATTCCGCCTCCATGATTTCAGGTAAAATTCCGCATTGCAGTTCCGGAATCGACTGTTTCAGTTTGAGCATCCTGCCGGGACGCATGGGGGCAAGGATGCGGAAAGTGTTTTTTTCTATTGAATTGAGCGGACGCGGTCCTTTGATGGCCTGATATACGCCGGGTGTCCCCTGCAAATGTGAATTATATTTTGCTTCCAGACCGTATAACCCGTTGTAAAGCAGGACTTTTCCGAGATGTATTTTTACGTTTTCCGGCAGTTCAATGCAGTTTCTTGTAATGCGTTTATGTATTTTCAGACGGTATTTACGGCAGAGGATGACGGCGGATGAAAGTTTTTCTTTCGGGAGAATGCAGTATTCTGTGTGGTTGTCAGCAGTGTAAGTTTGCGGCTGGATTTCGAGCTGTTTTATGATTTGCATCAGGTTGTTTTTTTGTTTTTTTGAGGCTTTGATATAAAATATCCAGTCGGTATGGCAAACATTCTGACCGTTGCGGTCAACGATGGGGGCACGCAGAGGATAATAAATTATTTCCTCTTCTGCCACTCTTTCGGAAAATGCCAGCAAAGACTGCTGTTTTGACAGAATAAGATACATACTGCTTGCACCGATAATCAGCCCCCAGCAGCAGAATAACAGCAAAAATATCTGTCTGCGTTTCATGGCTCAGTCTTGAAATGAACACAGTTGATTCAAACGGTCGACCAGCGAGGCAAAACGTATCGGTTTGAGCAGAATGGACGAGACTTTCAATGTCTGCAGTTCTGCTTCTTTACGGGGATTGAGTTTGGTGACAAGCACGATGATCGGCAGTCTGGCGGCATTGAATTGCGAGCGGATGGTTTTGATGACTTCAACCAGATGGCGGTGACGCATGGAGTTGGAAAGGATTATAGCATCAAAAGTTCCATCCTGCGATAATTGCAGCAGTTTCGGAGCATTGTCACAGCAGATAACTTCAAAATTAAAAAGTTTAAGGTATTCTGAAAGTGCATGGGCATTGTCTGCATTATCTTCGCCGAGCAGAATTTTTCTGACTGTGTCGGAAGTTTGAGACGATGGAGCGGCGAAACTGCCGGAGAGATAATTTTTGCCGACAACCAGATTGCTGGAACTTGCGGGGGTAAGGTTGTCCTGAATCCCTTTTTTGCGTAATTCCTCTTCGGTTTCTGCCGCCAGAATGTCGAATTTATTGAAGGTGAGAACGAATTTATTA
Source organism: Lentisphaeria bacterium (assembly GCA_017502435.1). Classification (GTDB taxonomy): domain Bacteria; phylum Verrucomicrobiota; class Lentisphaeria; order Victivallales; family Victivallaceae; genus RGIG5270. Next base: position 27,941 of record JAFVUZ010000255.1, on the reverse strand, counting down.
TTGGCGTCGTCATTGCTGAAAGCGGTAAGTTCTCCGCCGATGTAATTGACCAGACTTGAGGCGAAAAATATGCCGAGCAGTGTTGAACTTGCATCGTCAAGATATTCCGCACTGCAGTCAAATTCGTGGAAGTTGAAAAGTTCTGCCAGTTTTTCGCGGCAGGCACTGCGTCCTGAATCTTTGACGGTGAAATAGACTTTTTCATCATCCATGGAACAGCATAAACTGATGCATTCCCCATGTTCAGAGGCACGGAAAACAGCTCTTATTACCAAAAGCAGTGTCTGAGCAAGCAGTTCATAATCCGTATAAAGCAGTTCCGGTGTGGTGCTGTTGAAGATATTGACAATGTCAACTTCGCGTTCCTGCAGCAGATCATCGTTACTTTTGAGCAGATTTTCGATCAGGTCGGCAGTGCGGAAATAATTTGGAGTTATCTCCATTTGCTGATGGCCGATTTTGCTGAAAGAGATGATTCTGGAGACGATTTTTGAAATGCCGGCAATATTTCTGGCAATGCCGTCGAGTTCATCTTTGAAATCATCCTGAGTTTTGGCTTTTATGATTTCTGCAAAACCTTCAATGGAATTGAGCGGCATTCTTATATCCGGAGTCAAGCGGCTGATAATCAGAGATTTAAGTTCGTTTGCATAATCGAGTTTTGCTCTGGCGGCGGATTCCCGTGTCTGTATGGCATCTTTTTGACGGTTGCTGTTGACGATGCGGTCACGGATCGAATTGAGGTTGGTCAGCATATGATTTGTGTACTGACCGTATTTCTGCTTAAGATGCAGCGGCGGGGGGATATTGTTGTTGGCGAGTTCCTCCAGAAACGCATCTGTTTTGACCAATGGTGAAACGATATGAGTTCTGATTTTGATCAGCACTCCGATCATCCACAATGTGGCGGCAATAGGCAATGTCCCGATGACCAATATTGCCCAGCGGGGCAGATACGGCCAGCTGTCGGGGGTATGATAAATATCATTGAGAGAATTTATATCTCTGAATGCCGGCAGGAAAATATAAAATGCCACCAGCGAAGCAAAAAGTACAAATGTCAGAAAAGCGATATATATTGCAAAAGAACTGTTGCGTTTTACATTTTTCATAGTGTTTCCTCAGTTGTTTTTTTTGAATATTGCAAAAAATCCTCTGGAAGAATTATTTGCTGATTTGCCGTTGGAGCTGAAAATATTGACGATTTCTTCATAAGACGGCCGGTCTACGGGATCAAAACTCATCATCTGATTGATAAAATCGGATATGACTTTTGAAACTGTTGAGTTGAGATGATTTGCCGGTTCAAAGTCAAAATTTCTGCGGCGTTCGATAAGTTCCGGAACTTCTCCTGAGTTGCCGAAGGGATATTCTCCTGTGAGCAGATCATATACAGTTGCTCCCAGACTGAAAATATCGCCCCGGTAATCTTCTTTGCCGTACTGCAGTCTTTCGGGGCTGACATAGGCGATACTTGCCCAGTCAGAACTGTTTGAGTTTTCATTGTCGGTATTTATTTCCGCCAGATCGAAGTCAACGATTTTGACTTCACCTGCTTCAGAGAGCATGATATTGGCGGGTTTTATGTCATGATGGACGATGCCGAGTTTGCTTGCCGCCTGTAATCCGTCAGCGATAACCGCCATCCAGCCGAGAAGTTTTTCAACCGGCGGCAGCATGAAACTTTTCTGCAGAGTCTCAAGCGTGCCTTTTTTCATAAATTCCATAGCGAGAAACGGTTGATTTTCATAAACTCCTCCGCGGTAAACTTTTACGATTCCCGGATGGTTGATTTTCGCTACCAGTTCCGCTTCAAAAGTGAAACGTTCCCCTTCGGTTTCGGAATTTAAAATATTTTCGTTGGTAATTTTCACTGCGACAGTTTTGTTTTCGACAGGGTCGAATGCACGGTATACGTTTGACATCCCTCCGATACCGCAGAGTTCCATCAGGTAGTAGCGTTCAAAAATCATCGGGCATTTGATTTTGATACCGCAATCCGGACATAAAAATTCGTCAAACGGCTTCAGGTCACTTATATCAAGGGGCCTGTAGCATCTGCTGCAAATAATTTTGTCCGGACATTTGTTCATACTGCAAACCATGGGCTTACTTCATGCTGGCGTGCGACATAAAAATCCATCCGGCTGCGGCGGATTTTTTCAAGACAGCATGAGAGATTTTTTTCTACAAGTTCATAACAGTTGCAGTCATTGCTGATGTGAACCAGCATCAGCAGGGAACTTCTGTCGCTCAAAAGTTCCTCAAGGGCATTCAGTGCATCATTGTTGTCCAAATGCCCCATGCGTCCTGCAATACGGCGTTTCAAATGCAATGCACGGTCGGATGCATAGAGCATTTCTTTGTCGTAATTGCTTTCAAGTATCAAAGCATCGCACAGACTCAGGCGTTGTTTGCAGAGAGCGTTGATTTCGCCGAGGTCAGTGGCAATGCCGATCTCTTTGCCGTGGCATTTGATACGGAAACCGACGGGGTCGATGGCATCGTGCTGAACGGCGAATGCAGAGATTTGAAAACCGTCGATTTCAAAACGGTCGCCGGCTTCAAACTGCACAACTTTGCCCGGAAGTTTGTTTTTGCCGTTCAAATAATGTGCAGTCTGGTACGAGCAGTACAGCGGAATACCGTATTTGTCGCAGAAAACTCTGCAGCCGTGCGAGTGGTCGTCATGGTCGTGCGTTAAAAGAACTGCTTTTATTGACTCGATTTTTATTTCAGCGGATTGCAGTTTGTTCTCCATTTGTTTCGCACTGAATCCTGCATCCACGAGCAGTGTGCCGAATTGATTTGAGGAAAACGCAAAAGCGTTTCCTTTGCTGCCGCTGCCGAGAGTGCATATATTGAGAGAATCCGGTAATTCGCAATACATTTTGTCAAAAAATCCTGATTTTATCTGTTTTTTATCTTTTTCCACTGGAAAAAAATAAAATTTGGTTTCTATTATATACATACACAATATAACAATGTTTTAAATAAAATCAAATCTCAAGTGCAGGAATATCTGTTTTTTTCGGAAAAATTATGATTGATATCAAACAACAACAGAAAGTTGCCCAGCAGCAGCAGCTTTCATCACGGCAGCTGCAGTCGCTTTCACTGCTGAGTGTACCTGTGCTTGAACTGCAGGAAAAAATAAATGAAGCAATGAATTCCAATCCGCTTCTGGAGTATGAATCATTTCCTGACAGTGCGTTATTGCGGGAACTGCCTGATGTTTCCATTGAAGATGAACGCAAAAATATGCGTGATGATGACGATGATGTTTATTCCGGCGGCGGCGATTCCTGGCAGGATGATTTGCCGATTCCTGACGGGATACAGCAATTTTCGCCTGAACAGCAGAGCAAACGGGATTATTTTTTCTCCAATATTACTGAACATGAATCCATGCAGCAGCTGCTGCTGCAGGAGGTCGGATTTCTGGACCTTGCTGATAATGAACAGGAAATTGCGGAGGCAGTTGTCGGAGCCATTGATGACAGCGGATTTTTGAGTACGCCGCTTGCGGATATTGCCCAATGTACCAATGCGGAGATTTTTGAAGTCGAAGCCATTCTCGGCAAACTGCAGAAAATATTCTCTCCCGGTATCGGCGCAAGAGATTTGAAAGAGTGTCTCAAACTGCAGCTTGAGGCTCAAAATGAGAGTGATCCGGATGTTTACCGTCTGCTTGATTATCTGGAGGAGTTCGGCAATAACAAAATTGAATATCTGTCTGATATTCTCGGGATTCCTGTTGCCAGACTTAATGAACTCGGCGACAGAATCCGTTCTCTCAATCCGTATCCCGGCAATGTTTTTAATCATTCCCGTGCAGAATTTATAGCACCGGAAGCGACTGTTGTATTTGAAAACGGCCGTTATATTGTCAGGGAACATGATGAATTTCTGCCCCGCATAAAGATTTCTGAACAGTATGCAAAAATGTTGGAGGACAAGGAATTGCCGGCAGAAACACTTGCTTATCTGCAAAAGAAAATGCAGGAGGCGGAACTTTTTCGCAATTCTCTTTTGATGCGGGAAAAAACTATTGTCCGCATTGCCGCTTTCATTACTGAAAATCAGCAGGAATTTTTTGCTGACGGTATTGAATCATTGCGTCCGATGACTATGGCTCAGGCGGCAGAGGCTCTGGAAATTCATGAAACTACCGTAAGCCGCGGCTGTGCCGGTAAATATCTTGCAACTCCGCAGGGGCTGTTGGAATTCCGTTTTTTCTTTTCCGGCGGTTTCCAGAATGCCGACGGAGCGGATGTTTCGGTTCATGCTATTCAGCAGAAGATACGTGAATTTATTGAAGATGAAGAGCCGCACAAGCCGCTGTCGGATGATAAAATAGCCAAACTTCTTGAAAATGAGGGCTTTAAGATTGCAAGACGTACTATTGCAAAATATCGTGAACAAATGAATATTCCGCCGACAAATTTGCGGCGTAAACATTGACAATCCGGTTTTAATTTTCTTTGCAGATGCCGCAGCTTGAGCGGACGATGAGAGAGCAGGGGATGGTTGCATTTTCAATTTTCTGCGGCGGATTTGAGTTCAGCTGCATGACGTTGAATTTGATTGCATCGACAATTTTATCAAGGTTCTGGTCAACACTGCTCAAATCAAGATCTTCAGCGATCCCCGTATTTCCGAAACTTGCAACTGAAAGTTCCTGCGGAATGTCGATGTGCCGGATATGAGCGTAATGCATAACTCCGGAAGCCACAGTATCATTTATGCAGAAAACCGCACTTGGACGGGTATCCCGTTTGCTGAACATTTCAGTCATGGCATTTATCCCCCATTCTCTTGTCGGCTGATGAAGTTTTATCAATGCGGGATTGACTTCAAGTCTGGATTTTGCAAGTGCATCCAGATAGCCGTTGAGACGGTTTTGACCGCTTGAATCGTAATTGTGACCTATAAATGCGATTTTGCGGTGTCCGAGATTTATCAGGTGTCTGACCGCCTGAAAAGCTCCGCTTCTGTCATCGGAAACTATACAGGGAATGGCTGTTCCATCGGGTTCGGCATCAAAAAATACAGCAGGAAGTTTTTTTTCAAGATAAAATTTCCTGCAGTCGGGATTGGGGACTGCAATGACAGTTTCAAATTCCATCCGGCTGAATTGTTCGAGGAGTTTTTTCTCTTTTTCTTCGGAATTGCCGGTCAGATGTACTGTCAATAATTTGCCGTTTTCCTGAAAAAATGGTTCAAGGCGGGAAAAAATTTTGTAATAAAAAAGTTCATCATCAGGAAAAATCAACGCCGCAAGATTGCTTTTTTTACGGGGTTTATCAGCAGTTCTGCCAACAAAACTTCCTTCATGCGGGATATTGTAAATAACCTCTTTTTTTTCAAGATATTTTAATGCCCGCCGCAATGTCACTTGGGTACATTCAAAACGCAGTGCCAGTTTGCGTTCAGGCGGCAGAGGGGTATTGCACGGCATTTTTTCATCAATAATCATTTTCCGGATATTTTCACCGATTTCAGCATATTTCGGCGGTCGTCCGCGTTTGTGGGCAGGCATAATTTTCTCCTCTTTTTTATAGCGATATACATTTAATATAACAATAATGGAGGATTTTGCCAGTTTTATTATATAAAAAACTGCTTTTTTTTGCTTTTTTTTGTTGCAAAAATACAAAAAAACAGTATCTTTCTCTAAAAACTTATATGCTTACAACAAGGAGAATATTATGAGTGAAGCAAAAATCCGTGCTATTGACGCAAATCTGCAAGTCATCAAGAGCGGAGACGGTGCAATTCTCGCATCCCCCGGTCTGCAGGGCAGAATCCTCTGCACTCTCAATGGTGAACTGCTGCACAAACTTGATTATGATCTGGCAGAAAATCCTTCGCCGACCGATTTCAACAATCTCGGCGGCAACTCTCTCTGGCCTGCTCCCGAAGGCGGTGCTTTTGCCTACAACTATCCTCCCGGCGGCGACTGGTATGTTCAGGATGACATCAACCGCACTCCTTATGTGGTTGAATCAAGCGATGACAGTCAGATCACTCTGACCCGCAATGTCAATCTGCTCAACCGCAAAGGTGTCAACGTCAAAATGCAGATGTACCGCCATATCGAACCTCTCTGCGTTAAAGATTTCAAGGAAAAATACGGCGTTGAAGGTGTTGCCTACTGCACTCTTGAAAAGTTCAATATGCTTGCGGACTACACCATGGATGATGTCCTTATCGGGGCATGGAGTCTGGAACAGTTCTGGTTGACTCCTGCGGCTGTTTCTTTCGGTGTTTTTGCCGATGAAGATATTACCGAAAAAAGTCTCAATGTTGATTTTTACGGGGATCCCCGCCCCAATCTGGCTTACGGCAAAAAAGTTTTTGCCTTCCGTCTCGGCGGTGCAAACCGTCTCCAGATCGCTGTTCACAAAGCTCCCGCTCCGCAGTGGATCGGTGCATATCTTCCGGAAAGAGATTTGCTCATTCTCCGGTGCAACCGCATGATCAGCGAAGGAACTTATTTTGATATTGCTGACAACGACCAACCCCGCGGTCCCTTTACCACTGAAGATACTTACAGTATTTTCAACGGTTCCGAAGAACTTAATTTCTTTGAACTTGAAACCATTGCACCCATGGCGGTCGGTGACGGCAAAAAAGTTCTCGGCAGTGCTCTCGGCAGTGAAACCTACTGCTTCAAAGGCTCCCGTGAACAACTCATCTTGCTTATTAAAAATCATCTCGGAGTGGATGCCATTCCGGGAATTTTCTAACTCAACTTACCCTTAACTCAAGGAGATTTAAAAATGGCAAAAATCAGAACTATGTTCGGTTTCGACATGGAAACTGACATCGGCAGCTGGACTCCGTGGTACAACGGTTTCGGCCCCGGTACTGACGTTATCCTCTCGATTCTCAAAAAACACGACATCAAAGCAACCTTCTTCTTCACTGCTGATGCAGCAAAGAAAAACGTTGAAGTCCTCAAAAAAGTCCGTGACGCAGGTCATGAAATCGGTGCTCATACCCTTTTCCACGAAACCATCGGCGATCCCCTCTTTGAAATCCCCGGCGACGTCCCCGTCCTCCCCGAAGAAGTCGACAACCGCATTCGCAAAAATACTGAAATCATTGAAGAACTTTGCGGCGTCCGTCCCTCTTCTTTCCGCTGTCCCCGTCTCTGGGGTTCAACCGCAGTTGTCAATGCTCTCGAAAAATACGGATACAAAGCTGATGCCACTTATCCTATGTATTTCTACCGCGAACAGCTCGAACCCTATCATCCCTCAAAAGATGACTGGACCAAAAAAGGCGATATGAAACTCGTCGAACTTCCCAACTTCGCTGACCTCTCCATGGATTCCAAAGATCAGTACGGCCGCGATATGGACCAGTGGCCCCTCTGGCGTACCGAAAATGCCGATGCCGTTATGGAACATATCCGCAATTATGCCCAATACTGCATTGACAAGGGAGCAAATCCCTTCATCTGCTTCTATATGCATCCCTGGGAATTCCATCCCATGCCCGAAGGTATCCTTCACTACGGCGAAGGTGCAGTTCTCCCCGATCCCTTCATCATCAAAAATTGCGGCGAATATTCCGCACAGCAGTTTGACCTCCTGATCCAGAAACTTAAAGATTTCGGTTCAGAATTCCACTCTGCCGCTGAACTCGCAGAGATTTATAAGTAAGAATGGATATGCAGTGGGAGAAGAAAAAACCTTTTGAGGAAAGGTTCTTTTCTTCTCCCCCTGCAACCCCCTCATCTTTTTCCAAACCTTTTCAGGTTACTTTCGTTTTTTGCTGCACAAAAATCGAAAGTGAAAAAGTTTAAAGGATTTGACTGCGCGGCAGCGTGTGGCGCAAATCCGGCGAAAGACTTGTTTCGTCATTCCGCAGCGTTCCACCCGCTTTTATATGCGGGAGGACGAAACGAACATTTCGCCGAAAAAATGCCCGACAGCATTACACAGTACAAGGGAATGTCTATTCACCTGCGAAGCAGGTAACATGGCTTTCTTTGTCCACTTTCTTTCACCTCGAAAGAAAGTGGGGGGCGGCGGAAGCCCCCCTTACAAAAAACTTAAGATAAAACAACTAACCCCTAAACAAGGAGAAAAAAAATGAAAAACAACACATCTTTTATTCCCCGGCAGGAATACTTTGATCGTATTGCCAAATTTCAGGCAAACATCAAAGCCGCAGGTCTTGATGCCTGTCTCGTTCATGGTACTGAATCTGACTTTGCCAACGTCCGTTATCTGACTGAATACTGGCCCACTTTTGAACAGGCCGGCGTTTTCGTTCCCGCAGAAGGCGAAGCAGTCCTCCTCATCGGTCCCGAAAGCGAAAAATATGCCAAAGGCCGTGCAGTTGTTGACAAGGTTGCCATGATGCTCAACTATCGTGAAGCCGCTGAACCCGACTATCCCGGTATCCCCCTTGCAACTTACGCTGACGTTGTCAAAATGTCCGGCTGCAAATCTCTCAAAAAACTCGGTCTCTGCGGTACTGCCGTTATGACCAAACCCACCCTCGACGCTATCGCAGCTCAGCTCCCCGGCGTTGAAGTTGTTGTCGCTGAAGATTGCTTCCGCCCCCTCCGCTGGGTCAAATCTGAAAACGAACTCAACTCTCACCGCAAGGCTTTCAAAATCGCCGAAAAAGCTGTCAGAGCCATGCTCAACGAAATGAAACCCGGCATGACCGAATTTCAGGCTCTCTCTATCGCTCAGCGTGAAATCTTCGCTAACGGCGGTGAATATGAAGGTCACAGTTTGTACTGCTTCGGCGGCGACCGTACCTCCAATGGTATCAGCCGTCCCACCTACGCAAAACTCAAAAAGAATGAAATCATTCAGCTCAACATCGGTGCACGCGTCGGCGGTTACAGTTCATCTATCGGTATCCCCGTTTACTTCGGTAAACTCCCCAAAGAACAGATGGCTCTTGTTGAATTCGGTCTCCGTGCTCACAAATACACCTTTGAATTGATCAAAGCCGGTGTCGATGCCTGCGATGTTGCCAAGAAATACACCCAGTGGGGTATTGATCAGGGCTGGGGCGATTATATGCTCTATGGTCCCGTTCACGGTCTCGGTATTCAGGAAACTGAATCTCCCTGGATCGAAACCACCTCCAAATACAAACTTCAGAAGAACATGACCTATCAGATCGATACCTTCTTTACCGGTAACGGCTACGGCCTCCGCTGGGAACGCGGCTGTATCGTCACTGAAGACGGTTGCGAACTCCTCTCCAAGAAGTTCATGTCTCTCAAAGACTGCAAATTGGATTAATTTACTTTTCTTTCCAAGTGAAAGAAAAGTAAAACAAAAGAAAGCTGTTTCCCTTACTTTCTTTTCAAAAAAGAAAGTAAGCAAAGAAAACAGGTTCTGACAAAAAACGGATTCCATTTTTGTTTACACAGAAACGGAATCCGTTTTTTTTATTAAAATCGCGTGGATTGCATTTTTTTATTTTATGAAACAGCCTTGGGATTTGAGTTGTTTCTGCAAGGCTTTTATGTCTAAAGAGCGTAATTCACATGAACTTTGAATACTCAATGCCGCCGCTGAAGGCTGCGGAGAGACAAGAGAACGTCCCTAAGCCCCTCGTTTTTTTCAAATTATCAGCTAATATTTTATATAAAGCCTGAGTTTTTTTTATCCTTAAACTCCTTAAATTCTCTAAATTCCTTATCTTCCTGTAATGGAAACAGAGCATTTATTTTTCAGTACAGAGCTTAAAATATTTCTATTTCGGGATTACGGATTACGAAATCCATATGAAAAGGAGTTTTATTTTTGCCGCCGATAGTTGCGTTTGAGCCGAATCCGAAGTGAATACATCCGGCAGTGCCTTCATCTACGAGCATATTGCCGCAAAGTTCTGCTTTTTTGTTGAATCCGATACCGATTTCACCGACTGTCCGGCGTTCGGGAATTTGGAACATTTGTTCCAGAACTGCATAAATTTTTTTGTTTTCGCATTCAAAAGAGACGACCTTGCCGTTTTCAATATTCATATATACGGGAGTTTTCAGCAGTCCGATTTCATCACAGGTTATTGAACCGTCAACTGCGATCCTGCCGTAAGATTTATCTTCAATCGGGGCGATATTTGCTTCGATATCAGGCGGAGATGCCAGCAGATGTTGTGCATCTGTAAAGCCGGGACAGCAATTTCCGTTCCGTCCGTTTATATCTGCATAAAAATCTGTTCCTGCTTTGCTTGTAATATGTACCGTTTTGCCGTTGTCCAGTCGTTTGGTCACAGCTGATACCTGTTCATAATACTCTCTGTAATCTACTGATAAAGCGGGATTTTTCAAAAGTTCAAGTGAATAATCCGGCATACTCAAAAATCTTGTACCTGCGTCATTGGCCTCTTTTCTTGCTGCACTGTGAGCAAGTGATTTTGAGGTCAGGCATACAATCAGGTCTGCATTTTTCATTGCAGCGGCAACTTCCGCAGGCGGTTCTTCGCCGTGATTTTCGCAGAATGGCAGGCAGTAAGAGCAGAAATAAAATCCTTTTTCGGTCAATCTATGTTCAAAAACTTTTGCAACTTCTCTGGTCTTGCAGTCAAATAAAATAATACACTTTTCTCCGTCAGCCAGCGAGCCTGCATTAAACAATAAATTATCTGTAACTTTATCCATAGTAAATATATCCTGCATTTTTATTCGGATGTATTTTGTACTGTTCGTGTTATGTTATGACAACGCCACGCCGTGGTGTCGTTTCAGTCAATGTTCAGTTTTCAGATTGAAATAATATGCACCCGTTTGGTTGTATTTAACATTGCGGGTGCATATAAATACCGGAAAATCCGGTTGCTTAACGGTTGAATCGGCCGGATCAAACGGTCTTGATTTCACCGGAGAGGTTTTCAACGTTGTTAGTTGCCAGCGGGGGAAGGGTGTTGTTGGCAACAACGACGTTGTTGAAGCGGATATTATTGGCAGTATTGCACTTGAAAATGGCATTTGTGCAGTTTGTTTCGCTGCCTTCATGGTCGTATTTGTAGTCTTCATTGTAGGGAAGACATTCGACATAGACATCCGAGAAGGAGACGTTTGAAACGACTGTTTTGCCGAGACCGTTGACAATAATATGGCCTGCTGTTGCAACATTGATATTGCTGAATGAAATATTTTTCAAGTAAGCAATAGAGTTTTTTGTTCCGGCAGTTGCGATGATCGGAATCGGGGTGTTACGGATGATGATATTGCTGAATGATACGTCAGAAATATTGACACCTGTTGAGACCGGACCGTAACAATTTTGCAGATGGAGACCGCAGCCGGCGTGTTCGATCACAATATTTGAGACTACGACATTGCGGATAGTTCCCGAGCCGACACCGATACGCATACCGTCTGCGGAGACGTAAAATACGCAGTTGGTAATCGTGATATTTTCGCAAATCTTGCTCTGATCTTTGAGTCTGGAGCAGTAACCGCGAATGGCAATGGCATCATCTCCGGTACGGATAATGCAGTTGCTGACCGTAACGTTGCGGCAGCAGTCGATATCCAGACCGTCGGTGTTGGCGTAAGAGATATTGTTTTCAATACGCAGTCCGGTGATCTGGGCGTTTTCACAGCCGTGGAGGAAGCAGTTCCAGCAGCACATATCGAAGAAATGCAAATCTTTGATTTTGATATTGCGGCTTTCGATAAAAACGATTTCCTGACCGGGGCGGCCGCAGTTATCGTAATCTTTTGCGTTGATAAGGCCGTCACGCCAGCCGATTTTGCCGCGGTACACTTCTTTGGTATCGAAAAATGAACGTGCGTTGCCGTCAATTGTTCCGAGACCGGTCAGAGCGACATTTTCAACTTCGATGGCGAGGATGAGATGTTTTGCACTCCAGCCTTCCGGCTTGCAGGAATAATTCTGCGGGTAAGCGTCATCTTCATTGTAATCATTCAAATCAGGACTGCCGAGCAGAGTTGCACCTTTTTGAATATGAAGTTCGACGTTGCTTTTAAGATAAATACTGCCGGTGAGATAAACTCCGGGCGGGACAATAACGGTTCCGCCCTGAACAGCACATTCGTCAATTGCACGCTGAATAGCGGCGGTATCTTTGGTAATACCGTCGCCGACAGCACCATAATCAATAATATTAAACATTATCATACCTCAAATATATCTCCGTCTTTGGCAACAAATGACGGATAGTCGAGCAGAGCGGCAAATTCGGGATGTTTGGCCTCATTCACACCTGCGACATGGTTGAAAATCAGTTTGCCCGGCTTGATATTTTTAAAATATTCAATACGTTCAAACGGGTTGAAGTGAGTATATTCACAGAAAACTGCATCGGCATCTTTTGCCGCTTCGGTCGGGAAGTCATGCAGGTCGGCTGCAAGGTCTCCGGTAAAGAGTACCTTTTTGCCTTCTGCTTCCATAAGATAGCAGTAGGACGGCAGCCATTCCCCACGCCAGCACCAGTGCTTGTTGGGGATTGCGGTGACTTTCAGGAAACCGTCATCATAGAACGGCCCCTCAGTGACGAGACGGTAAATGATACGCTGACGCTGATATCCTCTGAATTGAACTTTCATCAGATTGTCAAAGGCATCAATGGCATCCTGCTGCGGCAGCCAGACTTCGGGCCAGAAGCCCTGCCAGTCCGGACGCATGAAGGGACAATAGGGCCCGTCAACCATGCGGTTTTTAAGAAAGCCCGGCAGACCGCCGAAGTGGTCCTCGTGCATATGAGTTATAAAAACCGCATGGATGCAGTTGATGTCAACATTGTTTCTGACAAAGTTGGCGGTGACTGGGCCGCCTGCATCGATAAGATAGCCGCGGCCTCCGAATTCAAGATAAGTATTGGAACAGTTACGGATGAGTGAGGGATTCCCCGCTCCTGTTCCGAGAGTAATTATTTTCATTTTGTATCAATCTTGTTAATATCTTTGCCTATACGAAGTTCGATCTGGTCAAATTTGATTGCTTTTTCCTTGGGCAATTCAAAAATCAGACGGAAAGATGCGACATCTGCGGCATTTTTGTTTTTGAATTTCAAATGATTAAGGTCAGCAACAAATCTGTCAAGTTCAGAACCATTGGTTTTGTAATATTTTGTGCCGAGATTTTTCTTGTTCTTGTCATAATATACAATTCCGACTCTTGCACCGCGGACATTGGAACGGAGTTCCAGAGTGATGGTGTCCTTGTTGGTAATCGGAGACATGGGAGCCAATATGCGGCCGCCTTTTGGCAATGCATTGCAGTCAATTACGCCGCGACCGTCTTTGACATCAGTTTTGAAAGCGGATTTAGCACCCTGCCAGTTTTTAAGTGCAGAGCCTGCGGCAGCTTTGAACTGATATTCAGTTGGAACTGCAAACTGTTCATCTTTGACATTGCGGACGAGGACAGCCATATCGACCCAGATGGCGTTGGGTTTGGTTGACCCTTTGACATAAGCAGGACCGGTGAATTTGGCTGATACCCAAATCTGATCCCATGTATTGTCAAGCGGATTTCCGTCAGTCAGAACATAGAGGTTTGAAGTATTGGCCTGAATTGCCCATCCCTGACCGCTGAAATATGCAATATCTCTCATTTCAAATCTGCCGGGCAGACGGTACCAGTGGTATTTTTCATCCTGTGCGACTTCGGTCAGAATGACTTCGACGCCGCCCGGTGCTTTGTGATTGCCCCATTTGAATTGAGTTGTGTAGAACTTGTGTTTTTTTGAAATAAGTTTATTTATGCCGTGGTAAAAGGGATTGGTGTTGGCGGAGCGGAGAGCTTTGCCCTGAAGTGATTCGGGATCATCGGTAACTTTTGAGCCGAGATTGCTTACTCCGCGGAAATGTGAAGCGGAAATCATACGGAAATGTTCGTCAGGAACGTGTTTGAATTTTTCCGGACGTTTCAGCACCAAGGTATCTGCGGCATATTTCTTTTCAAATTCAGCATCGACTTTAGCTGGAGTTTTGCAGGGGAGGCGGCGGATATGAGCCTTGGCGAGGGTACGTACTTCTTCAACGAGGTCGTCGATATTGACGCCGTTTTTCTTGAAGATTGCACGATATGAAGGACGTTTGGCAACGGCATACCATGCGAACGGTACGAGTTCACTGTTGACACGCTGTTTGTAGGGCTGCGGCAGAGTTGCAGCGAGTTTCTTCATGGTTGCGTATGAGTTGTAAACGTATTCCGGAGTCAAATAGTTCCAGTGAGCAACAACCGCAGTTGTCTGACGGTTTTTCTGTTTCATAGTACCTTCACGCATATGGGTGAAGATTTTTTTCATCTCTTTGGCGGCGGGGCCGAAGTAAGAGTTGAAGTAAATATCAATAAGACGTTCAAGATCCTGGTCAGGATCGATCATCAACTGTGAACCGACAAAATATGACAAGTCCATAAAGCTCTGTGAAACAAATCTGTTGCGTCCGGCTTCGATGAACATATCGGTTACATTGATGTTGCGGTAATACTGCAGGTCAGGCTTGATTGAGTTGATTACAGTTGCCGGGTGGGGAGGTTTGAAATAGTTGCCGCCCAAGTTCCAATAGTCCCAGACCATGAGACGTTTTGCACCTTTACGCCATTCTTTGAAATATTCATGACGGTCGGCGTTGATCGGATGCGTAAGCGGTCTGTAAGGATCGCTGACGGTGAATTTGTCGGTCAACTGAATGAGGACGTTGTCAGCGGGGAAAATCTTTTTGGGAGGAGTTGCAGAGGCACTGTAACCGTAAGTACGAATGATGATTTCGGGATATTCTTTTTTGATTTCAGTTGCGACATAGTTTATGTACTGCAGCAGAAGTCCGGTTTCAGAACCTTCATAATTGGTAATTTTTTTGCACTCCGGACAATAGCAGATAAAGGGAGAATTGTCGAGAGTTGAAATATCATAAACGGTTGCCCATTTATCTTTGGGGTTGTTGGCACGGTCTTTTTTGATCATTTTGCGGAGAGATTCGAGAGTGATTCTCTTGACGTCCGGGTTTGACATGCAGAGGCTGCCTTCTTTGACCGCGGTTTTGGGTTTGAAGCGTTTGCCGAAAGCATTCATTGAGAAGTATTCGGGGTGTTTGGCAAAAAGTTTGGGAGAAACGAACTGGCTCAAAGAGTGCCATGCGGGAGTCTGGCAGATATTATGGGCACTGTATTTCCAGAGAGCCGGGTCACCTTTGCCCTGACTGCCGTTGATACCGGCACGGAGTTTCCAGATTTTATAAGCATCTCTTACGGATTGATCTACGTTCTGATGTCTGAAGGTTCCGGCGATGGAGTCCCACATCAAGCGGCCGTCGAAGGCGGGTTTTTTCTGAACATCTTTGACATCGAGAGCGAGTCTGGTCTGTTTGGGGGTGGAATAATTATCCCATGTAATGGCATAGCATCCGAGTTTGTGAAGGATGTCCCATGCCCCGTAAAAAGCACCGACAGGATAACCGCCGGAGAGAATGAGGTTGTTTCCGACAGTTTTTATGACCCATGTTTCAGCGGTAAGTTTATCGACATTGATATTTGCTTTTTTTGCAAATCCGGTATTGCCGATATAAATCGCATTTTTTGCGGGGGCGGCTGATTCTTTGACGATTTTGAAGTCAGCACCGGACATTTTTTTGAAAAATTCCTGCAAATCTTTGGCAGCCTGTTCCTCGAAACCAACTGCTTTTTCAGGAAGAACGATGGTAAAATTTGCTTTGCCTTTGTCAGCAAAAACAAATTCTGCCGCCGATACTGCCATACTGCAAATCAGCATGACTCCAATGAAAAGTTTCTTCATTGATTTTTCCTTTCTTTGTTAATCAATAAATTGCTTTTTTGTAGTTATAAAAATATCTTTTTGAAAAATCTGAAATTTTCAAACGGTCGAGATATGAAACATGACCGTCCCAGAAAAGGTAATTCAACCCTGTTTTATGCCGGAAATACGGATGTCTGATGTCGGTAACAGGTTTGTCGTCAACATCAGAAAACCATGTCAATGTATCCTGAACGATGGCACATTGTGAATTGTTTGTCGAATATTCAAAAATCGTACACATATTTGAGGGGGATTTATACAGTTTGCTGCCTTTGCCTCCGGCAGAATTAGTATCTGAATTGGTCGCATACCAGACCTCTCCGTCAGCACTCATAATGCGTGCCAATGCAAAAGGATTTGCGTTATATGAACGCCATCTGTCTCTTTTTTCTTCATTGGCAGCATCACGTTTGTTATCACTGGGACACCACAAAGTTTTCCACGCATTCGGAGTTATGGGCTGAAATCTTATCCCTGTAACCGGTTCCTGACAATATATCAGAGAATACCAGCAGTAATTCGGAGGATAGTTTCCGTTTCGGCTGTCATCCACTCTGTGCATGGCAGGCGGCATACAATCATTATCGTTTTCGTACATCGCCAGGTCATTGCCGATTTGCCGCAAGTTGCTGGTGCAAGTTGTAAGCCTGGCTTTTTCCCGTGCCTTATTCAATGCCGGGAGCAGCATCCCGGCAAGAATTGCGATGATTGCAATCACAACAAGAAGTTCAATCAGGGTAAAACTTCCTGTAATTATTTTTATATCAGGTTGTTTTAAGTGTTTTTTCATAAATCTCTTTAAATCCCTTAAATTCCTTAATTATTTATAGACGTTGAAGTTTTCGGCTTTTTTGACCTCAAGTTCATCGACAGTGTATCTGATGCCTTTTTTGGGTGAAAGCACCAGTACACGGAAAAACGCAATATTTTCCGGATTGTTTTTGCCGAATTTCAGAGTGTTCAGACTGCACATGAAATCATGTTTTCTGCCGCTTTGAGTACTGTAAAATTTGGCACCGAGATATTTTTTGTTTTTGTCGTAAAAGAAGAAACCGACACGGCATTTGTCAATGCTTGTACGCAGCTGCAGAGTCAAAACATCGTTGAATGCAGCCGGACAGAACGGACCGACAATGCGGTTGACGGTATCTTTTTCAGTTACGACTGCGGAAGTTTTGCCGTCTTTGTGTTCGATGATGACGTTTTTGCGGTCAACAGCCCAGCCGTTGGGGAAACCGGCAGCGGGAGCAGCGGGGAACATGGATTCCTTGACCGGAACGAAAGACATATCCTTTTCGTTGCGGACGAGAACAGCCATATCGACATAGATGGCGTTTTCTTTGGTGGACCCGGGGACATAGGCGGGGCCAGTGAATTTGGCGGAGACCCAGACCTGATCCCAGGTGTTGTCCAGAGGATTGCCGTCAGTCAGGGTGTACAAATGAGAGGTTGAAGCCTGAATTGCCCAGCCCTGACCCCAAAAATATGAAAGAGGTTTCATTTCAAATTTGCCGGGCATACGGAACCAGTGGTATTTTTCATCCTGCGGAACCTGAGTGAGATAAAGTTCGACAGCACCGGAGGCTTTGTGGTTGCCCCATTTGAAATGGGTGGTGTAGAAATTGTATTTACCGGGAAGGCGTTTGTTGACACCGTGATACATAGGATCTTTGTGAGCGGATTTCAAGGCTTTGCCGGTGATTGATTCGGGATCATTGACCACTTTTGAGCCGAGATGGCTGACACCGCGGAAGTTGGGATAAGCGATCATGCGGAAGTTTTCGTCCGGAACGTGTTTGAATTTTTCCGGACGGGGGATATTGAGAGTGATGCTTTTGAAAGTATCTTCAAAGAGTTTATCCATTCTTTCCGGAGTTTTGTTTTTGAAGCGGCGGATGTGGGCTTTGACGAGAGAGCGTACTTCTCCGACAAAATTGTTGATGTCGATTCCGTTCTGTTTGAAGATTTTGCCGTAAGAGTCACGTTTGGCAAGAGCATACCATATAAAAACGATTTTTTCGCTGTTGATACGCTGTTTGTAGGGCTGGGGGAGTTTTGCGGCAAGTTCGGTCAATTTTGTATAAGTTTTGTAAACGAATGCGGGAGTCATGTAGCTCCAGTGAGAGACAATTGCACTGGTTTGACGGTTTTTCTGATCCATCATACCTTTGCGGATGGCGTTAAAAAGTTCCTTCATATCTTTGGCGGCGGGGCCGTAGTAAGAGTTGAAGTAAATATCAATCAAACGTTCCTGATCCTGATCGGGATTGATCATCAGCTGACCTGCAACAAAGAAGGTGAGGTCGATGAAACTCTGCGGAGCCCACGGACATACACTGCTTTCCATGAAAAGGTCGGTGACGTTCATGTCGCGGAAAAACTTGAGGTCGGGCTGAACTGCGTTGATAACGCTGTCGGGGCGGGGCGGTTTGTAGTAAGAGCCGGCGATGTTCCAGTAGTCCCAGACCATGAGACGTTTTGCACCTTTACGCCATGCTTTGAAGTGCGGGATGCGGCCTTGGGCGTTGATGGGGTGAGTGAGGGGTTTGAAGGGGTCGCTTTCAGTGAATTTGTCGGTCAGCTGAATGAGGACGTTATCGGCGGGGAAAATCTTTTTCGGGGGAGTGGCTGAAGCACTGTACCCGAAAGTACGGATAATGATTTCGGGGTATTCTTTTTTGATTTCGGTTGCGATATGGTTGATGTACTG
This sequence comes from Lentisphaeria bacterium, assembly GCA_017502435.1. Taxonomy (GTDB): domain Bacteria; phylum Verrucomicrobiota; class Lentisphaeria; order Victivallales; family Victivallaceae; genus RGIG5270. The sequence continues at coordinate 9,457 of JAFVUZ010000255.1, read as the reverse complement.
CAAAAGGATACCGGTTTGAGAGCCTTCATAATCGGAGATTTTTTTGCAGTTCGGACAATAGCAGATGTAGGGGAAGTTGTCCAGAGTTGAAATATCATAAACGATCGGCCATTTTTCTCTGGGCATGGTCTGGCGATCTTTTTTGATCATATTGCGGAGAGATTCGAGAGAGATTCTCTTGACGTCGGGATTTGACATACAGAGGCATCCCTCCATGCTGAATGAGCGTGGGCGTACACGTTTACCATGGGGGTCCATGGCGAAGTATTCGGGGTGTTTGTCATAGAGTTTGGGGTGGACGTAGAAACTCAATGAGTGGAACTGGGGAATGTGGGAAATATTGTGACCGCTGTAGAGCCAATGGCTGTCGTCTTTGCGTTGACGTCCGTTGAACCCGTTGCGGAGTTTGTACATACGGTATGCTTCTTTGACGGATTCATCGACTCTGGTGGTGATGAAATAGCCGGGGTAATTGTCCCAGATCAAGCGTCCGTCGAAGGCGGGTTTTTTCTGTTCAGCACTGATATTGAGAGCGAGTTTGTCAAGTTTGGGAACAGCGTTCTGCTCCATGTTGAGAGCGTAACAGCCGAAGCGGTTGAGGATTTGCCAGACGGCGTAAAAACTTCCGATGGGGAAGCCGCCTGAGAGGATGAGATTGCTGTTGACTGGTTTTATGACCCATGTTTCGGCGGTCAGTTTATCGACGTTTATTCCTGCTTTTTTTGCAAAATCGGTATTGCCGACATAGATGGCGTTTTTTGCGGGGGCGGCGGATTCTTTGACGATTTTGAGTTCCGCACCGGACATTTGTTTAAAGAAAGACTGCAAATCTTTGGCAGCCATATCTTCAAAACCGACTGTTTTTTCCGGCAGGACGATGGTAAAATCCGTTTTGCCTTTGTCAGCAAAAACAAATTCTGCCGCGAATACAGCCATACTGCAAAGGAGCATGGCACAAACGAAAAGTTTTTTCATTGATTTTTCCTTTCTTTTGTTAATCAATAAACTGCTTTTTTGTAGTTATAAAAATATCTTTTTGAAAAATTAGAAATGATAAAATTGTTCCTCTTATTTTTTCTTTGACCGGTGGTCTGCATTTGCGGTTACAGTTTTGTAATCGTCTCTTACGACAAGTTCGACATGACCGTCGGCAAATGTAACATTCAGTTTATTATCATGAACTGCCTGCAGATTTTTAAAATCACTGTCATCCCTGAAATATCCGGCGGCAGGATTTCCGCCTTCAAGCCATGCCGCACAGACATAATGACCGAAAACAGAGGGATATTTTAATTGAGTGGCTTTCCATATTTTAAATAAAACATCTCCCATTCTTGTACTGCCGTAAATATATCCTGCATGCATGGATATAAGATATGTACGACGTTTCAAGCCTTTATCGTAAAGGGCTTTTTTTATTGTGTATTTTTTTACTGTCGCACTGGTTGCACGTTCAATATTTACAGTATTTGCATTACATCCCCACGTGTTTGGAGCAGTTACATAATTCTCAAACGTATTATTGACCCATGAAATACCATAAGCTGATGAAGGCATGATATAGTCATCATTATCATTTGCATACATTTGTGAAGCCAACCCGAATTGTTTCAAGTTTGAATTGCAATTGGCAACTGCGGCTCTTGCACGAGCCTTGTTGAGTGCGGGCAAAAGCATACCTGCAAGAATTGCGATGATGGCGATGACGACCAGCAGTTCGATGAGGGTGAAACTTCCGATAAAACAGATTTTGTCATGTTGATTGAGGTGATTTTGCATTTTTTTGAAATCCTTTCTTTTAATATGAAATATATCAGTAAGCATAAAACTATGCTTATTTTCCTTCTTATAATCTGTTTTATCATATGCTACCATATTCTTTATCCTTCAGTCAATGTATTATTACGGTTTTGCATTGGAAAAATACGTTTTGATAAATGTTGTTTTTATCGGTATCGGATTTAAATATTCAACATGACCGTCCCAGAACAGGAAGTTTGAACCGGTCTTGTGACGGTAAAGCGGGTGACCGACATTGTTGGCACCGTCGCTCAATTTAAATGTATTTTGACCTTTACAATAGTCATTGATAACAGTTCCGCCTGAATATCCGGAAAGTTTACTCATAAGATGACCATTGTAAGCCATTTCATAAATTGATATAATTTGTGAAGGTGATTTGTTCAATCTATGTTCGTAGCCGAAAGTTTGGTCGGTAATTTCTGAAATATTTTTATATCCTGAGCCGGTCAGATATGTACCGTCTTTTTTGATGTCAGGCATTGTATAAAAACTTGAATTGTATGAACGCCATTCGTTTCTCGGCGTATCAGTATTACGCTTTACGTCAGCAGGACAACGCATAATATTCCATGCACCTTTGGATTTTTCAATCAATGCATCTCCTTCTCTTTCGCAATAAAGCAGAGAATACCATGTATAATTCGGAGTAGCAACACGATCTATTGTCGGCGGCATAACACCGTAATCAGCAAGATAAACTGCAAGGTCAGTTCCGATTTGTTTCAAATTACTGGCACAAGTTACCACTCTTGCTTTTTCTCTTGCCTGATTCAGTGCCGGGAGCAGCATACCGGCAAGAATTGCGATGATTGCGATTACTACGAGAAGTTCGATCAAGGTGAAACTTCCGATAATACATACTCTTTCATGTTTTTTCATACTCATTTTTTTGCCTTTCTGTTTTAGTTGTTATTATTTTTCAGGGAGTAAACTTCCTATAATATGTATTCTGTCATGTTGTTTGATGTTTTTTCCCATATTCTTTATCCTTTTGTCAGATCATTGGTTGTTTTTAGTTATTTTTACTTCGAGTTCATCAATAGTGTATACTGCATTTTTTTGCGGAGGAGTTATCTGAATGCGGAAGAATGCAATATCTTTCTTTTTGCGGAGTTGCAGAGAATCCGTTTTGCAAACGAAATTATTGATTGAATTGCCCTTTGTTTTGTATGGTTTCAGACCGACATATTTTTTGTTTTTGTCGTAGAACATGAAGTTTACTTTGCAATTTCCGATGTCGGTACGGACTTTCAAATTCAGAACATCTCCGGGAGAAACAGCACTGAAAGGTCCGACCAGACGACCGGAAACTGTAACTGAACTTTTACCGTTTTTGTGTTTGAGTTTTGCATTTTTACCAATCCAGTTTTTGGGCAGAACTGTTGCCGGAGCTGCGGGCAGCATCAATTCTTTAACTAATGATATTTCAGGAGCATTGCCGTTGCGGACGAGGACTGCCATATCGACATAAATCGCATTTTCTTTGGTCGAACCGGGCACATAAGCAGGGCCGGTGAATTTGGCGGAGAACCAAACTTCGTTCCACATATTGTCTTGTGCCTCACCCTCTGCAAGTGTGTATAAACTTGAGGTTTCAGCCTGAAATGCCCAGCCGTGGCCTGAAAAATATGATGTCGGACGCAGTTCCAGATTGCCGGGGATGCGGTACCAGTGATATTTTTCATCCTGTGCAACTTTTTTGAGAGTTACTGTAACTTTGCCGGGGGCTTTGAAATTGCTCCAGCTGAAGCGGGTGGCGGGAGAAGGGTCTTTGACAGGAAGAATCGTATTGACACCGTGAAATTCTTTTGAGCGGTTTGATTTTACGGCTTTGCCCTGAATTGAATCGGGATCATCCACAATAAAGGTGCTTGATTTTGACTTGTTGATGAAATGCGGCCATGCAATCATGCGGAAATGTTCGGAGGGAACATCTTTGAATTTTTCAGGACGTTTCAAGTTGGCAAGAATTGATTTTGCCTTTCTGTTGAAACGTTTTTCACTGTCAGAATACTTTTGAGCAGGGTAACGGCGAATATGTTCGTTGACCAAAAGTTTGCATTCTTCAATGATATTTTCAATGGTAATGCCGTTTTGGCGGAAAGTTTTTTCATAAAAATACGGTTTTGAAGCAACATACCAGACAAAAGCGAGCAATTCCTGTTTGATACGTTTGCTGTAAACGCTGTCTTCGGGGAGGGCGGCGATCGCTTTTTTCATTTCCGCATATTTGGCATAGACAAAATCAGGTGTAAGGTAATCCCAGTGAGCAGTTACTGCACTGGTCTGAGATCTTCTCTCCTTTTTAACATTTTCGCAGATTTCATAGAAAATTTTTGACATACACGGTGCGGCGGGACCGTAATAATATTTGAGATAAATATCAGCCAGTTTTTTAGGATCTTTATCCGGATCTTTCATCAACTGAGCGGCAACGAAATGAGTCAGCTGAACGAAACTCTGCTTGCGGAATTGTTCGCCGCTGCTTTGCAGGTAAAGTCCGCCAATTCCGATTTCACGGAAGAAACGCATATCAGGCTGAAGTGCATTGAAAACGGTATCCGGCATTGCGGTATACAAATGCCAATAGTCCCAGAGCATATTATTCGGGGCTTTTGACGCCCATTCTTTGAGATATTTGTCCTGTCCGGCATTGAGTGGATCAGTCAGAGGATAATAAGGATTGCTGACGGTAAATCTGTCAGTCAGCTGGATCAGCACGTTTTCTGCCGGCAGAGTTTTTTTAGGCGGCATACGGGAGGGACTGTAACCGAAAGTGCGGATGATAATATCCGGATACTCTTTTTTGATTTCGGTTGCAATTTTGTTGATAAAACGCAGCAAAAGACCGGTTTCTGTACCTAAAACGTCAGGATCTCCGCCTTCTTCTCTGGTTATAGCGACGCAATTCGGACATTTGCAGATATAGGGTGAAATGTCCAAAGTTGAAATATCATAGACGGTCGCCCATTCTTCCTTCGGATTGGCGGTACGATCTTTTTTAATCATATTACGCAGAGAGTTCAAAGCGACTTGTGCGACTTCCGGATTGGACATGCAGACACTGCCCTCTGTAACTGAAGTGCGGGGACAGACACGTTTGCCGAATTGGTCCATCTGGAAATATTCAGGATGAGTTTTGAATAATTTTTTCGGCACATAGTGATAGCAGAGGGAGTGGAAAGTCGGCCATTGAGTGTAATTATACGGGCCGTAAATCCATGAGCCGTCAGTTTTTTTGTTGCGTCCGTTCATCCAGTTACGCAGTTTGAAAAGACGGTATGCTGCCAAAACTTCGGGAGCAGCTTTGGTTCTGTTGAAATGTCCCTGAAGTCCGTCAGATACCCATCTGCCGGAAAAAACAGGTTTATTCTGTTCAAACTCAATCTTTTGTTTCAGGGTTTTATAAGTCGGGACGGCATCCTGATCCCAAGTCAGGGTGTAGCAGTCGAATTTATTCAAAACATTCCAGACGGCATAGAAACTGCCAATCGGATGACCGCCGCCGAGGATAAGGTTGCTGCCGACGGCTTTGATTACCCATGTTTCAGCACTTAATTTATCGGCATTGACATCGGCTTTGCGGGCGAAATTTGTTTTGCCGATATAAATCGCATTTTTGGCGGGGGCGGCAGATTCTTTAACTATTTTAAATTCCGCACCGGACATTTTACTGAAGAAATACTGTAAATCTTTTGCCGCCTGCTCTTCAAAGCCGGATGTTTTTTCGGGAACGACAATGGTATAAAACGCCTTGCCATTGTCCGCAAAAACAAATTCTGCGGCCAATACTGCTATACTGCACAGCAATATGGCACAAACTATAAATTTTTTCATGACATTTTATCCTTTCTTCCGATAAACAGTTAATATTTCTTCGTTTTTTTGAGAAATTTTTGAGCATATTCTCAAAGTTCTCATTCGTTTGTCAGCCTTTGCGGTTTACATACTGCAGCCTGTCAGCCGCAGCATTTTAATTTTCCTGATTGTAGATATATTTTCCGGTGAACCCACTGATTTTGGTTGAATTCAGAAATTCAACATGACCGTCCCAGAAAAGGAAGTTGTTTCCGTTTTTGTGACGGTTGAGAGCATATTGAGCATGAGTTGCAGTCGGACCGAAGTTTGAACCTGTTCCTTCAATCCAGTAGCCCAGATTCCACTTGCCGGTTGAACCATATCCCATTGCATAAATTGAACGGTAAGAATCCATAACAAATTCGCAGATTGTTACCATCTGAGAGGGGGATTTGTGCAGTTTGCTGTCCTGTCCATAAGTAATATTGATACCTGATTTCCCGTTATTGTCTGCACCGAGATAAGTGCCGTCGGTGGCAATCTCAGGCAGTGCTGCAAAGTTGGCTGAATATGAACGCCACTGTTTGCGAGCAACTGTCATCATGGCAGCAGATCTTGTAACGTCTCCGGGGCAAACCAGAACTTTTGAGCCGACACCTGTTACGTTGTAGGCTTTTCCGATACCTTTAGATTCACAATACAACAGAGTGTACCACGAATAATTGGGCGCATAGTAACTGGCGGCGGTTGAACCTGTATATCCATTGATGGAATGTTTGTTTGGCGGCATACAGCCATTGTCTGCGACATAACCTCCGAGGTCAATGCCGATCTGCTTCAGATTGCTGGCACAAGTTGCTACTCTGGCCCGGTCTCTTGCTTTGCTCAATGCAGGGAGGAGCATTCCTGCCAGAATTGCGATAATGGCGATTACTACGAGAAGTTCGATCAAGGTGAAACTTCCGATAAAATACATTCTTTCATGTTTTTTCATGCTCATTTTTTTGCCTTTCTGTTTGAGGTGTTATTATTTTTCAGGTAGTAAACTTCCTATAATGTATTTTTTGTCACGTTGTCGGATATAGTTTTTCATATTTTATTTCCTTATCAGATGGTTGTTTTACGGTATTCTTACAATAAATATAATATCATTTTTATTATCAAAACTCATAAAAACCTTTCTCAAATTGACAATTTTTCAAATTGACTTTTGATTTTTCTGCCTCGACTTCGTAGAGCCACAAATCCTGATTCTGGCACCAGTTTATGTTTACATCGTCGAATGTCACATCCTGAACGTTGCGGATGGTAAAGGCGGCGGCAGTTGATTCTTTGCACCAGTAACCATTTTCATCCACATTTGGTGCGGGGCCTTTGCCGTAATAGTCAAAATACACATCCTTGAAACGCAGTCCGGAAATCTCTCCGGTGGTATTGCCGAAAATTTCAGTACTCAACTCACCCCTGCCGCGAATGTTTGTAAAGTCAACATTTTTGATATGGGTATAAATTTTGCAATGACAGTTCTCTGCCTCCAGCAGAATTTTGAAAGGACGGCATACATTCAGTCTGATATTATCAAAACTGATATTTTCCATAGTAACACCTTCCTCGCCCCAGTAACTTGAGGCAAGTTCGATGCCGATGTTGGATTTCGGAACTATAATATTGTCAAAATTGCAGTTGCGTATCAGACCGTTACCGACTCCGAGCCGTATCGCATCACCGTAGCAGCTTGAAAACATACAGTTTGAAACGCTGATAAATTCGCACGGACGCAAGGTTTCGCCCAGTCTTTTGTTATTTCCGCGTAATGTAAAGGCATCATCTCCGGTTTCTATTTCACAATTCTGCACTGTTACAAAACGGCAGCAGTCAATATCGATTCCGTCGTTGCACGGAACCCGGATGTCTCCTCTGATACGCAGTCCGGAAATCAGAACGTGTTCACAACCGTGCAGAAAACAGTGCCAGTAGGGAGCATTGCACATATCACAATTTTCAATGCGTATGTCATGGCTTTCGCAGAAAAACAGCAGTTGACCGTTACGCATTTTGAGTTTGAACAGCGGATTGTAATCATTCATTTCATCGAACCAGTTGAGGCAGGAACCGTCGATTTTGCCGCCGCGGATGAAAACATCTTCGCATTGATAAGCTACAATCAGGTGGCGGCCGTTGGTTTTTTCATTGACGCTGGCATAATTCTGCGGACAGAATTCTGCATCGTTCCATTCGTCATCATCGCCTGCGGACAGCAGAACTGCGCCCGGTTCAAGATGCAGCCCGCCGTGACTGCGGAGGTAAAGGGTGCCGCTTTTGTACACCCCGGGAGGAAAAAGGACTTCGCCTCCGGCGTCAATTGCACGCTGGATGGCTTTGGTATCTGAAGTTTTTCCGTCGCCGATGGCTCCGAAATCTTTTACGTTCTGCATTATATTTACTCCTGAGTGGTTTTTTTCAGTTGTTCAGTGAGCGACTTTGACGGTATGAAAAAGGTCGGAAACGTTTCATGCCGCGGAGTCGGGTCATCAATCAGTGTCATAATAAGCTCAGTAAATTTATTGGCCTGAATATCAATATTGTGGCTGATGAAACAGTAATCATCATTGACAAATTCGTAATTCTTTTTCAAATCCGACCGCCCGTTGAAGGTAACGATCTGGTAATCTCTGCCGCAGACAAGGCCGCTGGCTTGCAGTTCGTCATTGAGAGCATCCGCACTGTTGCGGCCGCTGCACCAGAAAAGTTTGTGATTTTTGAACATATCGATTTTCCGGTGAACTTCTTCTCTGGCGATGCGGTAACTTGAAGTTCCGGGATAGAGAGATTGCTGCCGTTCAAAGGTGATGGTTTTCAACTTTGAAACGGGGATGTTATATTTATTGAAATACTTTTTGAGCAGCCGCAGTTTGCCTTCAAACGATTTGTTTTTCCAGCCCCAGAAAATCATACTGTCAAAATATTCACGCGGAATCGTCTGCACCGCCTGTTCAAATGCCGGATTGTAATCATAAATTACAGTTGAAAGCCACTGATGCTGTTTTTGAACAGAGACATCATCGACAACCGCATAATCGCAGATAACCCTTGAACCTATTTCATTCAGAAGTTCAACCGTCTGGCCGTGAAGCAGTGAAGCATCCACAAGATAAATGTCGGCAATGGCGGATTTGAGTATTTTTTTCACATCCTGTGCAAGTTTCTGTTTGGAGAAATCAACCCGTATCAACGTCAGCGTGTAACCGCAACTCTGCAGCTGGTCGCACAGCAGACGCAAACGGAAACTTAACGACAGGAGATCCCGCTCCATTGAACCGAGCAGCAGACCGACTTTAAAGGTTTTACGGAATTTTTTATCTGTTTTTGCCGTCGGCAGTTTGTAGTGGTATTTTTGGCACAAGTCAAGAATCTCTGCACGTTTTGCAGAATATATACGCCATGATGTGTTGGGATTCAATGCACGCGAAACAGTCGACTGACTGACATTGGCCATGCGTGCAATATCCTGACTTGTGATTTGTTTTTTCATAAAAACTCTCCATTTTTTATAATATATATTGCAAGACGGCGTAAAACAAGTTTTATGCACAATAAAATGGGAAAATTTTGCTTAATGTGTTTATAATTAAATACTTAAATATAATATGTCTGTGCATAAAAAACGCATAATGCATATTTTTGTGCATAAAGTGCAAAATTGTATTTAATGATTCGCTGTGTACTAAACGTAGACTGATTTTTTATTACAAGGGGGCTTACGCCGCCCCCTTGTATCCCCGGCGCCGGGTACGACCCGGTGCGATATTACGCTGGTGCGTGAATGTCGGCGGCTGTGTGGTGTTTAGCTATTTTT
>JAFVUZ010000254.1 GCA_017502435.1 Lentisphaeria bacterium | reverse complement strand
GTTGTTGACGGTGGATTTCTGCCAGCATCGTTTTCTTTATCATAGAATGATTTTCCAGCAAACGGAAAAAATCACCGGCTTCGACTGAACTGTGCTGCCGTTCATCCCCTACAAACAACACCCGGTAATTATTTTCCATTGCAAGTTTCATCATTTCCGTACCCTGCCGCAAAGAGTTGAGTCCGGATTCATCGATAATCAGATATGATCCTTGCGGCGGCAGTTTATCCTTATTTTGCAGAAACATAGCTACCGTCTGGGCGGATTCAAAGTTTTCGCTCCGCAGAACATCTACCGCCGAATTGGTAGGTGCAACCACATGGATATTTTCTATGCCGCCTTTTTTCAAGCACTTGCAAAGTTCCTGCAAAGTGGAAGTTTTTCCGGCTCCGGCAACACCGCGGAAAACCATAAAAGGATCTTTGCTTTCCAGAATATCATTGATGACCTTGATCTGGGCTGAATGGTCATAAGTATCTTCTACTTCTGAAAAAGGACGGTACGAACTGGTCAGATCCGGCAGCAGACCTTTGGTGTTATTGACCGTTTCAATGGCATAGTTTTCCCGTTGGAGATTTTCTTCGGTCGTAAAATAGGGATTACCCACAGGACTTTTCAGATTCACCAGTCCGGGAACACTCTGCAAGGCTGTTTGCAAAACTTCCAAATCTGTTTCGCCCAAGTGCTGATTCTGAACTTCTGCTAACAGAGCATCCAGTTTCAAAACACTGTGCCGTTCAAAAAGTTGTGCCGCAACTTTGCTGATCTGTTGAACAGCCTCCTGTTCCTCAACATCCACAAAACGCAAGTCTCCCATGATCCTGGCATTTTCAGCAAGGACATATAACCGCTGCCGTTCCGGAGCAGTCAAAAGAGAACGCTTGAATGCTTCAACCTCTGTTTCACTTTTTTCCAACATCTTGCGGTTACGGGTCAGCAAGGTCATAGTTTTGACCTCTTCAGCCGTTGGTTGTCTGCCTTTTTTCGCCACAAACTCCTCAATGGCTTTATCTATCTGATGACGGCGACGGGAGCAGCGTTTGAGGATTTCTTCATCAATTCCTTTGATTTCAAATCCGGTGATTTCACCCTTATCGGAACGCTTTATGTCTAACTCATAGCCCAGCCGGATACATTCTCTTGCCAGAGCATTCTGGTAGGACTTCCCCGCATAACGGATCGCCTGATACATCTGCGTGGAATCCAGTGCTTTGAAAGTTCCGTCAGAATCCTGCGTTACATTGACGATCACGTTATGGGTATGAAGCTGCGGATCAAGGAGGCGGCTGTTGTCGTGATGGTACTCGGCATAGATAATTTTGCCGGTAAAAGCAAAGTTTTTTGTGGCGTAATTATCCCCTTTACGAATACGAACTGCCGCAAACTTTTCCAGTTCTGCCATACCGACTTTTACTGCCCGCCGATGGGCTTCTGCAAGCCGGGGATCGAACATAGACATCACCGAAACAGACTTCTGGGCAGAACACTGAAAATCGTAAAAACGGACAGAATGGGGATTGTTCCGGGGAGTCAACTTACTGTGATCAACCGGATTCAGATTTTGCTGAAATAACGAAAAGACCGCAGGATCGACTGTTTCGCCCTGCAATCCGAATTTTTCCGCCAGACTGCCGGACCAAACGCCGACTACGCGATCATGCTCGCTGTAATAATCATTGTTGGAAAGATGCTGTTGATAAAAGTCAGTACCTTTTCCACGTGTGGCTTTGATTTT
>JAFVUZ010000253.1 GCA_017502435.1 Lentisphaeria bacterium | reverse complement strand
GTTTTGTGGGGAAAAAACCTTTTTGAAAAAAGGTTCTTTTCCCCACACCCCATTTTCCAAAAACTTTTACCGTAATTGCTTTTATTATCCTAATAAAAGCAATTACAATTTGTTTATTACAAATAATTTAAAATATATTTTGCTGTTGCAATTTGTCTATTTTTACGATGGCCTGTTCCGGATCTTTTTTGATTTCATCAGAGATTGCTGTCAGCAATAATTTTGTATCTTCAACTTTTTTGAAATTCATACTGCTGTAAACTGACATTATATATAAAGCAGTTATTTTTTTAGCAACCCACATACATCCGACAGCAGTTCCGATATTGGTTACAATCAGGAGAATGACGGCAATCCAGAATTTTTTTGATTTGAGCATAATATTTCCACCCTTCAAGGATTAAACGACTCTTTTTTACAGGCATTTTTAACTTGCGGATTGCACATTTTTCGGGCAGCTTTTTTGATTCCGGAAAAATCCATGATCGGCAATGCAAGCATGGCAGCAATGCAGAAGATCCCCATTGTAAGGGATTTTGCAAAGGCACAGGAGGCAATTCCGCACAGAACCAATGGTAAATACCATATATAATGAGGATATTTCCACCGAAAAAGCAGTCCCAATCTGATCAATAATCCAAAAACAAATGCCGGATAAGTCAGCAGCAGTATGGCGATAAATTCCAGTCCGCAAGTTTCATATCCGAACGGCGACCACTCAAAACTGGACCAATACCAGACAAGCGCATAAAAGACCCCGATCTCAAGAAGAATAAGGGAAATAGCTATTGAAATAATGTATTCAATCTTATTTTTCAACTTTTTCCCTCCTTTTCTGCCACAGTTTTTGAATTCCCCGAAACAGCAGATAGAACAAGCCGATGGGGATCATAGTAAACCAGATATACGCCCAGCCGAAAAGGTAAGCGCAAACAATGGAAAAGCCGTTTTCAGGATACCGCTCGAACTGCGTTTCAAGGAACATTCCCAGTGCCACGAGCCCCCAGCAGAGAAGGAAAAATATTCCCCACGGCACAATGGAATAATGTCCGCTTTTGCGATGTCGGAAAAATTGCGGAAAGTAATAATGCAACAGACACATTCCGATAGGAAAATCAATAAAAAATATGGTCCCTGAAATATTACCCAGAAAATTCCGGAGTGAAAGTGTACTTGCCGGATCAAAGATAAGAACAAGCACGATCGGCACGGTCAACAATAGAGTAATCGGAATTAATCTTTTTTTCATACTTGCCTTCCCATATTCAAATTGACCATTTTACGGGTAATATACCATCTGCCGCAGGCTTTACAACTGCGGATTACAGATTTTCGATGATTTTTTGCAATGGTCGGGGATTATGAAAATTTCAGGTTGAATCAAAATATCAGGAGATTTTTCCCTTCCACTGAATAATATAGCGTAGACAAGGAATATTTGCAAACACAACTCTCATTTTTCATTTTTTTCATCATCCGTCGCACGAAGTGCTATGGATGACAGGTCATACGGAGCGTAAGCGGAGTGCTTCATATTGTGGAGTGAAACGAAACAATGCTTCAGCCGTCTTCGCCCTGCGGGCTACGCCGTGCCAAGTCTGAAAAGGATTCATTTTTATGAAGCACGCCAGTCGGCGTATGAAGCATTTTGCGGCATTGCCGCAAAATATTAAGCACCGCTGATGCGGTATGAAGCAAAGCCTTTTCAGGCTTCATTCACCATTTTTGCCGCAGGCAAAAATGGTGGGCGTTTAGGGCGTTTTTTGCCATTATAACTTCATCATATTTTTAGCTTTTTACCCTAAATCAAACTCAACTTTGGCACTTTATAGCACATCATTTCCAGTCCCCCGAAATTAATAAAACGGGGAATATTCGGGGATGTTTTCGGCATAAAAAATAATCTGAAAACAACCGCACACATCCAACCGTATTATTACAGCAAAAACATCTTTACAGCAGCTTATTTCGGTATGATTTCTGCGGTATTGACAAAGTTTACTGCTGTCGGATTGCCGGAGCGTTTCAAGTCACCGGCATAAATCACCGTCCCCTTTTCTATTTTTGCATCCCGTTCTGCAAAAGATTTAAGGTTTCCTGCGAAATCAGATGACCATGTGCGGGCAGATTTTATTTCATACGGATAGAGCTTGCGTTCCGCTGCAATCAGCATATCGATTTCAAATCCGCGCTGATCTCTGAAAAAATATATATCAGGTGTATTGCCGGAATTCAACCGGGCTTTTAAAGCCTCAACAATGACCATATTTTCAAAAAGATTGCCGATCAGAGGATCGCGTTTGACCATATCGGCAGACTTGATTCCAATCAGCCATGCGGCAAGCCCCGGTTCAGTAAAGTAAATTTTAGGCGTTTTTACCAAACGTTTACCGAAGTTTTCAAAATATGGCGGCAGTCTGAAAACAATATAACTTGCCTCCAGAATATTCAGCCATTCTTTAAGTGTT
>JAFVUZ010000252.1 GCA_017502435.1 Lentisphaeria bacterium | reverse complement strand
TTTGTACCATCCGCCGAGGATCGCTCCGGCATGGGCGACATAGCCGTCCCAGTTGAGCCGGACAGCTCTGACCGTGCCGTCCGGCTGTCTGATTCCGATTGCTGCGGCTGTTGACATTATCGTTTCTCCCCGAGAATTTCTTTGAGGGTGTCGCGGCGGGCAATGAGTTCCTTGAGCGTATTTTCGCTCTGGGCAAGCATCCGGCTCGGGCAGTGAAAGGTGATGTTGTAGGGATCATCTGCTCCGTTGAGGATCCGCTGGGCGAGGTTTTTTATTTCCGTCAGCTCCAACTCGATTTTATGGTTCATCCGGGCAATCTCTTTTTGTATCTGTTCTTTAGTCATTTTTATGTATCTCCTATGATAAATTTCCACTTCGATGTGGATTTTTTTGTTAATTTTCTTTCAATTTGAATTGAGTGAAGTCCTCGAACACCCAATTATATTTCAAAGTTCTAAAAATAATATCCAGGAATTTGCGTGCCAAGGCGATATTGGCTTTTGCTCCTCCCCGCCGACTTTTTATCTTTTCATGAAACGCATTGAGATATGGGCTGTACCGCTTTGCGATCAGCGCACATTGAACAAGAGTTGTCCGGGCAATCTTACTGCCTTGTTTGGTAATTCTGCCATGACACACCGTCTCATTGGAATTACTTACCCTCGGGACAATGCCAATATAGGCAGCAAGTTGCTTCGAAGTTCTGAAATCTTCAACATGTCCGATCGCAGACAGCAAAATCGCCGCACCTTTAGGACCGATTCCTTTTATCGAAATCAAGTTTTCAAAGCCTTTCATTTTACTGCCGTGTTCCTCAATAGCTTTATCCAATTCTTCAATGCTTTTATTCAAACTGCGGATTTGATCAACCATTATCTGCTTTTCAATGTCCGCAATCCGGTCTATTTCATAAGCCAATGCTTTCAAAAGCCCTTTTTCAGAAGAAAGTTCTTCCCGTTTGATTTGAATGAAATTGGCGGAAAGCAGGTTGTTTACCTTGTTTTTCAAAACTGTCCGCAACTGCACCAGTTTTTCTCTGGTCTGCGTCAGACTTGAAATCTTTGCCTGCAATTCACTTTTCATCCGAACCTCCGGCAGCATATCTTTTTCAAGAAATTCTGCCAAAACTTTTGCATCATGCTTATCTGTTTTCTTGGTCGACATACTGATGACTTTAAATTGCGATGGATTCACCACCGCCAGTCTGTCAACATGCTGTTGCAGTTTCTGACAAAACATGAATGTATTGCCGGTTGCTTCAACAGCAATTGATGCGTTCTTTCCAAATGTCCGGGCAAAGCCCTCAAGTTCGGAAATTTCGCATTTCCCCGTCAGAGTCTCTTTGCCGTTACTCCGGACACAATAAGTAAAATTGTTCCGGTGCAAATCGATCCCAACATAACTTCTTTCCATAATTGCCTCCATTCGTTTTGCCACGAATCGAAGCGGAACTGCTGTCACGGCCTCACCATCCTCCTATACAGAGTAACCTTTTTTAAGTCCTCTACGGTGGCGCTCTGATTTGCAGATCTGAACTAATCTCCTTAACGAAGTCAACATCTTTCAATGTGCTCCAAATAAATATGCAGTCTGCAATCTGTCCGCTCCCAGACGTGCAATGTTAATCGCCATAATTTACACGCTGTTCGCAGAAACCGCGAATGTCAGTTATTTATCATACCATCTCCTTGTTATTTAAGCTTTTGCTTTGCACTATACATAATTAAGCGTAGTATTCTGATATATCCAGTTGAGTTGCAATAATATATGGATATTTCTCGCAGTAAAATTGTTATTTCTGTCGATTTTGTCGAAGGATAAAAAAATAATTCAAATATCTATAGATCACCGAATGGATATTCCCGAACGGTAAGATTCATTTGCAATACACTTATTTTTGAATATTTTGTTACCGAACGGTAAGAATTACTTGATTTTTTACTTTTTTGTGTTATAATGTTACCGAACGGTAAGAAAATATGGAGTTTTTTATGAGCAAAGAAGCATTATTGAGCTGCGAAGCTATTGGTAATAAGGTTCGGGAATTGCGGAAAGCCCAGGGCGTTACTCAGGCACAATTGGCTGGCTTGTCCAATACCGGAGTGCGTTTTATCGGTGATTTGGAAAGTGGAAAAGCGACCTGTCAGCTGGGGAAGATTTTGAGTGTACTCACAACATTGGGTGTGGATATACACATTTACAGCCCCTTTGAGGAGTAATGACTTATGGATTTTCACGATCAGCTGAATGTATTCTTGAATGAAAATAAAATCGGCACGTTGTTTACTGACAACGGCGTGATCTCCTTTGCCTACGATACGGAATTTCTGAATACGCCGGGAGCTTATCCGCTGTCAAAAAATCTGCCGTTGCAGGAAGGGGTTTTCACCGATCCGGAAGTGGAAGGATTTTTTTCCAATCTGCTCCCGGATGAACGCATCCGCAACACTGTAGCGATGATCCTCCATGTGTCGCCGGGCAATACTTTCCGCTTGCTCAAAGAAATCGGTGCGGACTGTGCCGGAGCAGTCTCTTTTTATCCGCAAGGCGAAACACCGCAGTCGGCAAATAATCCTGTTTACCGGAAACTTTCAGCTGAAGAAGCCTATAAAATCCTCGATAACCTCGGACAACGCCC
>JAFVUZ010000251.1 GCA_017502435.1 Lentisphaeria bacterium | reverse complement strand
GGGAGCGAAGATATATGCTTGACTCAGAGTGCAGTCAACGGCAAATTCCCTAAACTCCCTAAATTCCTTAAATTCCCTATTGTACGTCATGCCCAGCCATCCGCCAACAGCTGCCTGTCCCGCCGACTTGTCACGGCGTAGTGACAACGAAGACGGAAGCCTTGTGCGAAGGCGGGTGCTGTAACTGCATCGGGCACAAAATAACGAAAGGATTTGAAAGCGGGAAAAAGTTTTCTTTGTTACTTTCTTTTTCCAAAAAGAAAGTAAGTATTGAGAGTATTGAGAATTTTGAGAATTTTGAGAGGAACAACAACCTTCTCAAATCTCCCAAAACTCCCAAAATTCTCAAAAACATCCAACAAAAACAGAAAACCCAAACTCCTAACAAAAAGGATAAAAAATATGAAAAACAACCTCAGACAACATGACAGAATCAACATTATAGGAAGTTGCTTCACGTTAATCGAACTTCTGGTAGTAATCGCAATCATTGCGATTCTTGCCGGAATGCTGTTGCCTGCATTGAATAAAGCCCGTGACCGGGCAAGATCAGCCAAATGTATTGCCAATTTGAAACAGCTTGGCACTTATGCAATGATGTATTCCGGCGACAATGACGGCTATGTGCTGCCGGCATATTATGCTAAAACTGCAACTTCTCAGCAAAGTTATGCCCGCATTCTGGAAGATGCAGGATATTTGAATAATTCCGACTGGCATCCGACCTCCAAAAAACGCGGGGTATTCATCTATCCTTCCGGAGATCCTGCCAAAGATTATCACTACGGCTACAACAGCAAAGGGGCAGGGCGTACCGCATTTGACTCTTTTGCCTCTCCTGAACGTATTGGCGTTAAATTTGGTAAAATCTCCAATCCGAGTCAGGTTTTCATGCTTGGAGACTGCGGCGGCAAGCAGAATATTTCCTCATCTCTGATCAATCCACTCAAGGAGGAGGGGCTGGCCCTGAGACACGGAACTTTTGTGAATCTGAATTATTTTGACGGTCATGCAGGGGCATTCAATATGAAAAATGCTCCTGATAATACTGTTGATATGGATATATGGAGCATAAAATAAAGGATTTTATGGAAATGAAAAAAGTTTTTATATTGTTTTTGTTTTTAAGCAGTGCATTGCTTTTGGCTGACATAAAAATACTCTCTTTTCATGCCGACAAAATGCTTTACCGCCCCGGCGAAAAAATAAATTTCAGTGCAGATGTCAGAAATACCGGCAAGTCTTCTGTTGATACTGTTGTAAAAATGACATCTCTTTCCGGCATAAATGATCAGAAAGTTATTGCGGACAGAAAAGTTAAACTTTCTGCAGGCAGCAGTAATTTGCTTTTTTCAATCGATGCCGCCGGAGAATACGGCGTTGAATTTCTGCTGGAAATTACTGCAGACGGCAAAAAAATCAGCAAATCAGTTTTCGTTGAGGTTTATCCCGGAGTTATAAAATTCCCCCGCACTGCAGTTGTTTGTGTTGACGGTGGTTTTTATGTGACATATCCGGACAAAGATATTGAAAAACGTGCTGAAAAATTCAAAAATTCATACACCAATATCGTCAAATTCTTTGAATGGATGCCGGTTTGGAGCGATCCTGTCACAGATAAAGAGTGGTGGTTTGCTCCCCGCTGGGTGCACAGTATCAGTAAACGCCGCATGAAAGAAATTGAAAAGTTCAAGACTTCAAAAGCAAAAATCATAAAATGGAAAAAAGAACTTCAGCAGAATGGAATTCTGCTTATCGGTTATGACAACCTCTCTGTCGCTCCCGAATATATCTGGAAAAAAGTCGGACGTATTTACGATAAAAAAACACGAAAACCTGTTGCAATCTGGTATAAATGGGAAAATCAATTCTCTCCCAATGTTGTCAATATGGCTCCGATGTACGGCAGAAAAATGCGTGAATCTGTCGGAATTTTCGGCTGGGACGGCTTTTTCCATGACTCTCTGGTCGGCTGGAGCCGTCGTACAGCAAATGCCGTCGATGAAAAAGGAAATCCTGCAACATCTCTAAATTATGACGGAGTGCAGGCAAAAGTTATTTATGAAATCAACAAAAATCTCGCTTCGGTCAACCCGAATTTTCTCAATATGGTCAACGGTCTGCCCTGGGAAATTATGACGCTTCAGCGTGAAGTTGAGGGCAAAATGCTTTCCATTACTGATCGGGATGTGCTCAAAAAGGCTTTGATTGCCAACAAAGATAAATTCGATCCTCTGACAGCCAAACAGAAAAATGTCATCTGGATGAGTGAAGTTGTTACCAGCCGTCCGGCAAACCGTCTTTATCACACTTTCGGTCTGATTCATCAGTCCGCCAGACAGTTTACTAATCAGGCGGTCTGCAATTCTTCTCTTGCCTACCGCAAATGGGATAAAATTGAGGATTTTGCACCGGCGATTGCCATGTATTATGCCAATGGTCTCGGTGTTTACGGCAATCTGCGTCTCAACAGAATATGCAATGAGCTTTACCGGAAATATACAGAATTTGCCATCCGATATTCAG
This sequence comes from Lentisphaeria bacterium, assembly GCA_017502435.1. Lineage (GTDB taxonomy): Bacteria > Verrucomicrobiota > Lentisphaeria > Victivallales > Victivallaceae > RGIG5270. The sequence goes on along the minus strand of JAFVUZ010000251.1, from coordinate 9,785 downwards.
AATTTCTTTTTGATACGGATTTGAAATGGATCGCTGAAAATTTAATTTCATCAAGCGACAGCAATGTATATTTTATAGATACGGCTTTCGTAAAAAAATCCGCCGGAAAAACTGTTGCTGTTATGAACTTGCTCAATCTGCCGGAAAACAAAGATTTCTACAAGGGCGAACACAACAAACCTGCAATCCGTAAAAATTTTGAAATTGCCTTTAACCCGGATTTCAAATTCAAAGAGATCCGCTGTTTCGCTGCAAGTCCGGATTGGAAAAATACTGCACCTGTCGAACTTGCTGTGAAAAATACAAACGGCAGACTTTCTGTTGCAGTGCCGTCTCTTGAGTATTGGAACCTCCTGATTTGGGAGTTCAAATAAACATTATAATTTTAACCCTTTAACATAACAAGGAGTAAGAAAATGAACAAAGGTGTAAAATTTTCGGGGCATACCATGGGTGCGCCCGGCCGTGACATTTATGAATGTATCAAACTTTTCAGCGACATCGGTTATGATGGTATCGAAGTTCGCGTCCATCCCACCGGACAGATCGACAGCGAAACTGTAACTGATGAAGAACTCGCCAAAATTCTCGCTTTTGCAAAAAGCAATAATATCGAATTTTCCTGCCTGACCAGTTACTATCAGAACTATGTCAACCCTGAAAAACGCGACAGCGAAATCGCCAATTCAAAACGTGTTGCCGAAGTTGCAGCCGCTCTTGAATGCCCGATGATGCGTCTTTACGGCGGTGTCGAACCCTTCAGCGAACAGGGAATCTGGTTTGCTGATGTCTGGAGCCGTACCGTTTCCGGTATCCGTGAAGTTGCTCAGCACGCCAATAAACTCGGCGTCAAAATCTGTATCGAAACTCACATCGGTTCATTGACCATGTCTGTCCGTGATACTGTCCGTCTGATCGAAGATGTCAATATGCCCAACGTCGGTATGCTTTTTGACTATGCATGGGTTGAAATGGGCGGAGTCGAATCCGGTGCTGAAGCTGTTAAAGCCGCTTCAAAATATCTCTTCCACTGCCATGTCAAAGATTGGAAACTTGAAAGCCGCATTCCGCTCAAGAAACAGTCCTGTCTGATGGGCGAAGGAACTGTCAAATGGACAGAAGTTCTGCCTGCATTGAAAGAAATCGGTTACTCCGGTTATATTTCTGACGAATATGAAAAATTGTGGTATCCCGCTGATTTGCCTGAACCTGAAATCGGTATGAAACACAATCTTGAATTCTGCAAGAAATTTATGCTCGGCTAATCAATGCTCTGCCGCAGTCCGTGCGTAAATGTGCGGACTGCGGATAAATACATTTTATTAAGGAGAATAAGGAATTTAAGGAATTTAGAAATAAAAAAATGTAAAAATACTGAGTTCCTATGTTCCTTAAATTCCCTGAACTCCTTAACCAAGAAAGGAATAAAAAAATGAAAACAAAAAAATTCACACTTATTGAACTGCTGGTGGTAATTGCTATCATTGCAATTCTCGCCGGAATGCTGCTTCCCGCTCTCGGCAAGGCAAGGGCAAGAGCCAAACTTACGACTTGTATTGGGCGAATGAAGCAGATCAGTAATGCCGTTGTCATGTATTTGAATGATTGTGATGATTATCTGCCGGGACCGGATTATGCTTCTCCCTATGCAACATATGGCGAGCATAGCCTTTTTGTCAGATATCTGGACGATTTATATTTTAATGAAAACAAAAAAACCGGCGGAATACCGAAAAGTAAGATTTGGTTGTGCAGTGAAAACAAACGTACCGATACTAATAATATGAGAAGTATGAATCTTGCCAATAATGCAGACAGTGATCCCAATTGGGCTTTTGGCTATGCCGGTACGGTCAACGGTGGTGCCGATGGTTATAAATTGCAGAAAAAATATACAAATCTCAAATGGAAAGCACCCTACGAAAATATTACAACTTATACTGCACCTATATCCGTTGTCCGCATTGTATATGAGTTTAATACTTTAGATTCCACAAAAACCAATTTGGAAACTAATGGTCATGTCGATAAATTTGTTTCAATTTACGGCGATTTCCATGTCGCAACAGATAAATTTGATTAATCATAAATTAAGAAAGGCAGAATGGGTATGAAACGTTTTACTTTGATTGAACTGTTGGTTGTGATTGCCATTATTGCAATTCTCGCCGGAATGCTGCTCCCCGCTCTCGGCAAAGCCCGTGACAGAGCCAAACTTACAACCTGTATCGGTAGAATGAAACAGATCAGTACCGGTGTAATCATGTATCTTAATGACTGTGATGATTATCTGCCGGGACCGGCTGTTGCCAAACCTTACGCAAATGCAGGCACAGGTAATTTGTTTATTTATTGGCTGGACCAGATGTATTTTCACGAAGAACCGAAACCTGATGCATTTATCAAAAGTAAAATATGGATTTGCACTACCAATCAACGCACAGCAACAAATGATATGAGAAGTTTGATGCTCAATAACGGTGCTGCCAGTGATCCGTATTATGCTTTCGGATATTCAAGTTTCAGCGATGACAGAGGCAAACAGAAAAAGTTTACCAATCTGAAATGGAACGCTGAGGGGAAAACAGGTTACAATTCACCATTGTCTGAAGTCAGATTGGTTTATGAATTTGATACAAAAACCGATACAAAAAGCAACCTCCAAAGTGAAGGTCACAAGGACAAATATGTTGCAATTTATGGAGATTTTCATGTCGGAACTGAAAAATTGAAATAAGGAGTTAAAAATGAAAACAAAAAAATTCACTTTGATTGAACTGCTGGTAGTAATTGCTATCATTGCAATTCTCGCAGGTATGCTGCTCCCCGCTCTCGGAAAAACCAGAGAAAGGGCAAAACTTACAAGCTGTATCGGCAGAATGAAACAGATCAGTAATGCTTTTGTCATGTATCTCAATGATTGTGACGATTATTGTCCCGGCCCGACTCCGGCAAATCCGTATGCACCGTATGCTATGTTTGGCGGAAGTAACGGTTTTGTTTACTGGCTGGATACAATGTATCTCAACACTCACAAATCCGGAATGAGCCGTAATAGTGTATGGTCATGCAGTACAAACAGTTACTCAACAACCGGAGACTCCCGCAGATGTATGAGTTTGGATCAGGGCAATCGCAGTGAACCCTCCGACATTTTCGGTAATACCAACTACAGCGATGAAAGAGGTAAACAGAAAAAATACAGCAATGTTAAATGGCGTGCAGCTGCCGGCAACGGTCCATTGAATTATCCAGTTTCTCAAGTTCCTGTTGCACGTGAATTTGATAATTTGGCAAGAACAAAAGAATATTTGAAATCTAACGGGCACCGTGATAAATATGTTGCAATTTTCGGTGACTTCCATGTCGAAACTAAAAAATTGACCATAGGAACAGAAACTTATCTGTAAAGGATGCAATTTATGAAAAAATTATTAACATTTCTTGCAGTTTGTCTGCTTGTTGGTGCTTTTGCTGCCAATGCCCCCGGTGATTTGAATAAAATCAAGGGGTATTACGGCGTCAAAGGCAAAGTTTCAACCTTCAATGGTTTACGTAACTCCGTATTGCAAGCCAGAAGAAATAAAATCCCCTCAATCATGCTCTTTTGCGGCGGCAGACCCTGGGTCTCTGACGGACTTGCCAACAGCATTGCCAAGTCTGGTGCCTCTGTCCTCGTTGTCGGTACAGCCAACCTCGACGGCAACGGCGGTGCTTCAACCAAAAGATTTCTGACTGACAAAATCGAACCGCCGGTTTTCAACGGCATTGACCCATCATTGAAATATATCAAAAATTTCAATGCCGCAGTCATCAATGGTATGCCTGAAAACCTCATGCGTTCATTTTTTACCCCCGAACGCATTGCAGCTTTCAAAAAATACGTGGAAAACGGCGGCATTCTCATCCTGAACAACCGTTTTCCCTCAACTGTTGATTTCGCTCCTGTCACCCTCAAAAATTTCAACAGAAATATAAAAGGCCTTACCGCCAAACGTCCCGATATGCCCATGTTCAAAGATGTTCCTGCAACATGGCATATCTTTCAGGGCTTCAAAAATGCAACCCTTAAACCCGACAGCAAGGTTATTATCCCCATCCTCGATGAAAATAACAAAGAAGTCGGCATAATGGCTGCTGAACGTACTCTCGGAAAAGGTAAAGTTATCTTCATCAATGCCGATTTTACACGTTCCGCAGGTACACGTCAGATGTTTAACTGGGCTTACAGCAGATGTCTGCTCAATGCCTGTATTGCTTATGCCGGTCTCAATCTTGAGCCCGGTAAAGTCCTCTGGAGAAAAGAAGCTCCTCCCGCAGCCAAACAGCATGACAAAATCAAACTTGCTGTCAAAATGCCGCTTTATAAGGTGACTGAAATCACTCAGGCTCCGGTAAAATCTGTCGTAAAAGGCAAAACTTGCTTTACTTTCGGCGATAAATCACGTCTCGAAGTCAATGCTGACGGCAGTGTTGATTTCTACCGCCCCGGCAATGGTTCTGTCCTTTACAAAAATATGACTGCTCCTGAAGTTATCAGTCAGCGTCTCCGCAACGTTTCCGAAGCTGAACTCAATGAAGACATTACCAAAGCCGATGTCAAAAAAGTTAAAGTCAGCTGGACCCTTGCATCTGCATCTGTCAAAGGAAATGCCGTTGTCCTTACTTACAAAGGCAGCAACGACAGTGTCCTCGCTCTCACTTACAAAACTGAAGAAGTGACAATGGATGCACGCAAGTACAATTCATTGGCTGTTTCCGCTGAAGTTTTGAAATCAAACGATCTCGTTCAGACTTTTGCTTTCAACAGTGTTCTCGTTCCTGCAGGCAAAAGTCCGGTTTCTCGCAGTCACGCCTGCTATCGCGGTCCCCGCGGTTATCATGAGTTCAAATTTGCAACTCGGAAAAGAATGGAAGCAAATCATAGCGGATTTTTCGGTTCCGGTCAGCCTTTTATCTATATTTCAACTGACAAAGAAATTTACAGCGGTTATCCCGATGCTCCCATGAGTTCATCATTCCGCCATGTTTCTGATAATGCAGGCAAAACAATCAACCAGATTCTTCGAGTCAATGTCGGACGCAGAAAAGCTCCGGTCGCCATTCCCGCTTTCCGTTATCTTTACTCCAAAGGTGCCGAAAACGGCAACGCTGAATATCTCGCTCATTATCAGTACGTCCGCAAACATCTCCGCGACAAAATCGGTATCAAGCCCATGTATCCTGTAACTGCCGCAACCAGTCAGAATACTTGTACCAGAGAAGAACATCTGGCTTCATGGAAACTTGCCGCCAAAGTCGGCTTCAAGGATTTCTTCCTCAACTGGTGCCCCAGTCCGATTGAAGGCATTGATGGAGAAAACGCTTCAAGAACTTATAAAACTATCAAATCTCTCGGTGTCAATCCCGTCGCATGGACCGCTGGTGATTACTGCCACGGCGATACTGAAAAGATTTTCCAGAATAAATCATGGTACATCCGCAATGAAAAAGGTGTGCTTTATCAGTACGGCGGAGGTCATCCCGTCATTGACTTGCAGAACAAAGATTTCCAGAAATGGTACAAAGGTGTCATCAGCCGTGCCGCTGATGCAGGTTTGAGCGGTATTTATCTTGATATGGGCGGTGCTGCAACCGGCAATATCAACTATGCAACTCACGAAAGTGCAACCGGATTGTCCGCTCTGGTCGATATTTACAAGTTCTATCAGTCAAAAGGTCTTTCCGTCCGTCTGGAAGGCATGAGCCCGCTGATTCTTGATTGCTGGTGGTTCCGTCCCGACAAATATAATTCATTCACCGGCAAAGAATTTTCCATGGTCGGAGCCAATCCCGGAACATGGGATCTTTCAGGTCCGCTGGCTCTGGATTATTTCAGAACATCCATGTACGGCTGTTTCTATCCGGTCAGCATCGACGGTATGGTTTCCAAATTTGACCGTCTGCCGGGAGAAATTGATACAGTTGCTCACATTTTCAAACTTGTTCCTGTCATGAACAAGGCTCTTGATCATGTCGGAATGCAGTATATCACTGAAACTCCGTTCGGTACTCAATGGATCAGCGAAAAAGGCGGTGCATTGTTCTTCTATGACTCTGTTAAAGAACTGAAACTTGACCTGCCTGCAGGATGGAGCATTGCTGGTGTCAAAGGAAATGTTCTCAAAAATATTCCCCGTGAATCGGTAATTCTTCTCAATGCACCAAAAAAATAAAATGAAACGTTTGAATTTTAAAAATACAGTATGGAGTTTGTTTATGTCTGCCGCTATTTCAGGTTGTGCTTCTGTTGAAGTACCGGAAATTAAAAAAGAACCGTTTTTTGTGTCTGTTATCCGCTTCAGTCCGTCAGAACTGGATCTGCTGGAGGCCCGCCTTCGCAAACAGTACAAAGAAACCGGTCTTAAATACCCCGCTCTCAACCTCGGATTCCGCCCCGCAGGTATGAATCCGCAGGGCAAAAATGAAGCCAATGCTCTCGCTTTCCGCGAACTCAAAAAACGTCTCGAAGGAAGCGGTATTGAACCCGGATTTCTCGTCCAGAATACTTTCGGTCACGGCTGGCCCGGTCAGCCCATGCCCGGACAGAACTGGTCAACCACTGTCACTATTGGTGGAGTTGATTCCGGCAGACAGTGTCCGTTTGAAGAAGAATTCCGCAAGTATATCGTCAATGCATTCATTACTTTTGCCAAAGAAAAACCGGCATTTTTCCTCGTTGATGACGACTTCCGTCTGAACAATAACGGCACTGACGGCTTGCAGTGTTTCTGCAAAAAATGCGTTGCCGAAATGAATCGCAGAAGCGGTTTGAACGAAACTCCGGAACAGTGGATGAAACGTATCAAAACTCTGCCCGGTACTGATCCGACAGTTAAAATTTACAAGGAATTCCGTGACGAGGTTCTGTTGAGTTTTGCCAGGGAAATCCGCAAGGGAATCGACAGTGTTGATCCTTCCATCCGCTGCGGTTACTGCTCAGGAGGCGGCGAAATCCGCTTTATGGAGGAAGTCACCAAGGCTTTTGCCGGAAACACCAAACCTTTCCTGCGTATTCACAATGCTATGTATATGGAACGTGATGCAAAACTCATGCCGGAACGTGTTTATCATACCGCAATGATGAAAAAATATGCCGGAGATATTGAAGATCTGCTCGACGAATCCGATACCTGCAACCATTCACGTTTCGCAAAATCTGCAATCAGTATGCACGCTCATATCGTTATGGGAATACTTAACGGTTTGACCGGCGGCAAACTCTGGCTGCACAAAGGCGAAGATATCCGTGTTCGCAACGCTCAGGAATATTTTGACATCCTCGGTAAATATCAGAATTTCTATCCCGCTTTGATGGCTGAAATGGCAAATCTCAAGCGGGAAGGGGCTCTGACTCTTCTGCCTGCTTTCTCAAAAGATGACAGCCCGGTATCCTACCGTGACTTTTTCTTCTACAAAGACTGGCAGTATGAAATGCTTTACCGCTACGGTATCCCCGCCCGCTACACCGGAAATGAGGACAAAAATACAGTCTATCTGCTTTCCGGTGACTTTGTCAAAGGTTACTCCGATGCAGAACTTAAAAAAATTCTTTCCGCCAAAGTTCTTTGCGACGGTTCTGCGGCAATTGAACTGACTAAACGCGGATTTGCAAAATATATCGGCGTTGACGGAACTGACGAACATTACAGTATTTCTTATGAAAAATACAATGATATTCCGGTCAGAATGTCTCTTATGCGTACTCCCGGCACTCCGCTCCTCAAACCGAATTCAGACAAAACAGAATGGCTGAGCAAAATCATTCTCGCCGACTTCGGTCAGCCGGATAAAATTCAGGGCCCCGGAGCCGTAAGATTTGTCAATGAACTCGGCGGTGAAGTCATTACCACTGCTCTGCGTATGGGCGATGACGGTGCAAATATCTACAATCTTTTCAGTCCGACCCGCAAAGATATGGCTGTTTACCTGCTGGAAAAACTCGGCGGCAAACTTCCAGTTTATGCTGCAGCAGATCAGGATATTTATCTTATTTGCGGTCAGCGTCCCGACAAGTCCCGTCTGGTTGCCATGATCAACTTGAACTATGACGGAATGCCGGAAATAGCTTTGAAAACCGCAGACAGAGTTTCTGCTGTTTTTGAACTTGCTCCCGATGGCACTTATAAAAAACTTGATGCGGAAATTTCAGATAATGAAGTCCGTATCAAAAAGACTCTCGCCTCTTATGAAGCGGCAGTTCTGGTTCTCAAATATTAGGATGTTTGCAGGGGGAGAAGAGAAAAACTTTTTTGAAAAAAAGTTTTTTCTTCTCCCCCTGCACCCCCTCATCTTTTTCAAAAAACTTTTATGTAACTTTTCTTTTTCGTTGAATAAAAGAAAATATAAATAACAAAAAAATTTCTGTTGACATGCCGCAGGCAGCAGAGATAAAAATAAGCGGCAAAAAGGATTTTTTATTATGTTTAAAGTAGGACTCGTAGGATGCGGAGGCATCGGTAAAACTCACATGAACAACTGGAAAACTATTGAAGGCGTTTCTGTTGAAGTCGTCTGCGACCTCGATGCAGAAAAAGCCAAAGCCGCCGGTGAACAGTTCGGCTGCCGCTGGACAACCAATATGGCTGAACTCGGGGAACTTGATACTGTCAGTGTCGCAACTCCGCCGCAGGCTCACTACCCTGTTGTCAAAGCTCTGCTCGAAGCAGGTTATAATGTTTTTGCAGAAAAACCCCTGACTTTGAATGTCGAACAGGGTAAAGAACTTGATGCACTTGCCAAAGCCAAAAATCTGAAACTCGGTGTCGGCTTCAAGATGCGTTTCGAACCTGTTTTCGTCAAAGCCAAAGAACTCCTGCCCGAAATCGGTCAGCTGATGCACATTTCCACCACCAAACTTCAGGCCTTCAATCCCCGTCCTGAAGGTGCATGGGTCACCAAAACCGGTGCCATGTATGAATTGAGCATTCACGACTTTGACCTGCTGGCTTTCATCACCGGCAGAAAATTTGAAAAAGTTCTCTTCTCACGTCTCAACCATCGTTTGGGCTGGGAAGCAGATGACGGTTTCACTATTGCTGCCGAATTTGAAGGCGGTGTTGTTGCATTGCTTGAAGGACTTTATTCCGATGAATGTCCCTTTGAATTCCGCGATTTCTGTGCTGTCTTCTCCGGAACCAAAGGTTATATGCGTGTAGAACGTCCCGACCGTATCGTCATGCATACAGGTGCAGAACATCATGTTGTCGATGCCCCGACCGATGACAAGAGTGCATTCTATCGTGAACTCGTTCACTTCAAAGCTGTTGTCGAAGGCAAAGAAGAACTTACACTTACTGCTGAAAAAGCAATCAATATGACTGATTTGATTGAATCAGCCAAAGCCAATGACAGATAAGTTTTTTATTCCGTAAAAAACGGAAAAAGAAACTGCTGAAAAATATTGGGGCTGTTGCAAAACTGTTTTGTGGGGAAAAAACCTTTTTGAAAAAAGGTTCTTTTCCCCACACCCCATTTTCCAAAAACTTTTACCGTAATTGCTTTTATTATTCCAATAAAAGCAATTACAATTTGTTTATTACAAATAATTTAAAATATATTTTACTGTAAAAATTGGCTGTGTACTAAACGCAGACTAATTTTTTATTACAAGGGGGGCTTACGCCGCCCCGGCGTTCCACCCGCCTTTCTATTACGCTGACGCGTGACGCCGATTGCCTTGTTACGGCGTAGCTTTAGCGAAGACGGAACCCCGGTGCCGGGTACGACCCGGTGCGATATTACGC
>JAFVUZ010000250.1 GCA_017502435.1 Lentisphaeria bacterium | reverse complement strand
TTTGAAATCATTTCTGCACATTTCCTTGAGTTCCGGGTTCTCCACTTCCGGCAAATCACCGATATCCCGCCCCGCCAATGCCAAAGCAATATTCCGGTTACGGACTGCATTTTTCTTTTCCTCATAGGTCTGGACAGGAGTATTCTGTTTTATAAATAACTGCTCACGCAACCATGCGGCATATTTGAACAGATTGATACTCTGACCGTTATCATCGGAAATCCGGAATCCTGCCCGTTCTCTGTGACGGCGCAACTGCCGGTCATTCAGAACATCCCGCAACGGAGAAGAATTGATAAGCCGAACCGCTTCACTCGGCCGCAGTCTGGCTGGATTCATTGTCGCCATTGCCGTTCACCTCCCTGATAAGCCACGCCATATATTTCACAAGGCTGATAGTGCCGTCAGCGTTTACCGGCACTCCACCATCAATGTCCTCCTGCAGTAATTCAAGCGTCATAGCCCGGTATCCGGCTTTCTGAAGAAGCGTTACAAGGTTTTCTGCTGAAAGAGCAAGAGGGTTAAGTTGTTTATCCATATAACTCCCTTACAGTAAAGAATTAAGCGTTTAATATCAAAACTCCGCTGGCTATCTCCGGAAGGTACGCTTTATTAACAGCAGAGCAAGGTAATATGCTCATAACCAACAAAATAGGAGATAGAAAATGAACGGAACATCTGAAATCAAAGTCGGCAGCAAAGTGATCCTCAAGGTCGGACGCAATGCGGTGGAAGTGGAAATCCTCAAACCCATGGCGGACGGTGATGCTTACTGGGTAAAAAGCATCGCATCCGGCAAAGAGTTTATGATGCCAAGTTCCCGCATCAAAGTGCCGACCGTCAGCATCGAGCCTGTCACAGAGCCGGAAACCATTGAAAATGAAGATCCAAACCCTGCGCCGGAATGCACCAGCGCACCCAGGAAAGAGAAAAAACTCTCTCTTCTGGATGCGGCAGTGGAAGTTCTCAAGCAGAGCGGAGAACCGATGAATACCCGGGAGATGGTCAAAGCCGCCACCGACTCCGGGCTATGGATCCCCACGGACTGCAAAACTCCGGAGCAGACCCTGTACGGCAGCATCTTCCGCGAAATGAAAATCAAGGAAAATCCCCGCATCGTCAAGAGTTCGGTCAAAGGCAAATTTGAATATGCCGGATAACCGGACAAGCTCACCGGACAAGCAGCGGACAAGCTCCCCCTGCAAGTTCACCCGACAAGTACCCGACAAGTATTCTACAAGTCGGGAACTTTTTTCATAAAATGGTTTCTTATTATAAAGGTGGTATTAAGCGGCAACAAATGTCTAACTTTCAAACAAACAATACTCCTTTTTTGAAAAAAGACTTGACTTTTTGCAAATTACACGTATATTTATATTGAAACCAATACGGATAGGAGGTGCAAAATGCTTACGAAACTCACTTTGAGTATGGATCAGGCGACCATAGCCAAAATGCGCCGGATTTCCAAACGGCACAGAACAAGTATCTCTGCGATGGTAGCAAATTATGTTGCAACACTGCCGGAGGAAACTCCGCAATCTCGGGAAATCCCGCCCATCACCAAGAGAATTTTGGAAATGGGAGCTAAAATCCCGTCAGTTCCCAAAGATTGGGATTATCGAGATGAATTGGCAGATGCCATGGCAGAAAGATATGGTGTCAAATGAAAAAAATTTTTGTTGACACCAATATTCTGCTTGATGTAGCATTGCATCGTGAAGAGTTCCTTGAAGAGGCTACTCAAATCTGGGCTGACTGTGAATTGAAAAAAGTTCAGGGATTTATTTCTGCTATCACGCTGAACAATATGCATTTTATTATGCGTAAAATGATTGGTTCAGCAGCGGCATTGGAATATGTCCGTCTGATCTTAAATATTTTCACAGTTGTTCCGCTTGACGAAACAATACTCCGTCTTGCTGTGGATTTGCCACATAAAGATTTTGAAGATGCAATTCAAACTTTTTCAGCAGTCCAGGCAAAAGCTGAATGTATTGTAACCAGGGATACAGCACACTTTTCCAGAGATTATATGCCGGTTATCTCTCCCGGTGAATACATTGAGTTGCTCAGATCCTGATATTGGGAATTGTCATCGGATTACTTCCCCACTGGAATATGAGAAATTATGCGGCACAAAATTTCAAATGTAAAGCCGTTACAGAATATGCTGCTGTTTGTTGAGTTCCGTTATGGAACGGAACTCATCTACAATGCAGGTATGCTTCCGGCAGAAAATGAAATCTTCAATGATTTGAAAGATCCGGAGATTTTCACACAGGTAAAAGTTGACACCGGTGGTTACGGTATCAGCTGGAATGATGATCTCGACCTTGACGGAGAGGAAATCTGGGCGAATGGCACTGTTGTGAAAGATGCTTTGCAGATTTCACCCGGCTGCTCCTGTCCGACTTGCGGACAGAAAATCCGCAGACGCAGTGAAGCACAGGCAAATACCAGCCGGGCAAATCTGGCAAAGCGCACTCACAAAGGCGGACGCCCAATCAATCCTAACAGTAAGCGTCAACAGATGCTTGCAAAAAAAGCACTTGCTTAATGCCGACTTTCCCCCTCAAACCGAGGGGGATTTCTTTTTCCACGCAAAAATGCCCCATACGGCAAAAGCAAGCTGAACTACATCAAGAGCAGCTCTGCTGTATGTTCCCAGCCACAGGTCATACAGTAACCATGCCGTATTGCCGACAGCCCACAGCCAGAAGCAAAGATTGTTCTTTTTAACGTTGAGAATCGTTCCGGTCAGGCTCAATGCCGTAATGCACCAGGTAAATGCCGCAATCATGAAAACAATCCGTTTCTGCACATATCTGCAAAACGCGGTTCACGCAAACGGAATTCTTTGATGACTTCTGCCGGAGTGACATTTTCCCGATAAGAGAGCAACTCATTTCCGGATTTATCAGTAAAGACAACAAGGATTTCCGGCGAACCGATACGGCAGGAGATGGCGCTGTGAACTTCCGGGCAGTCCGGATGTTCTTTGATGTAGGATACAGCTCTCGCTCTGGCAAGCAGATTCAGACTCAAATCCGCTTTTGTACCATCCTTGGTCCACGGACTGCCACCGCCGATTACGCAGTTGCCGCCATAGAAATCTACTGCAAGTTTTCTGCCGGTAGTGCCGCAATCGCCAACTGGACCGTGCTTCACAAATCTGCCCGTGCCATTGACAATGAGTTTATAATCACGGTTTCCGCCACAGCACCACTGTACCGCATTGGCAATATCCTGCGTACTGTGTTTCATCTGCATCGGAATGGCAACCACAATCTCTTCCGGCTTTCCGTCACGCAAGGTCACCTGCGTTTTGATGTCAAGTCCGGCATAGCGGATGTCATACAGATGCTTGCCAATTTTCTTTGCAAGAAACCAGTCAGCAGGCATATAATCAGTTTCAGGCGAGTTTACTGCCATCCCATGGAACAAGCCTTGGTCTCCATATCCGTCAGCATCCACCCCCTGGGCAATATCAGGAGACTGCTGACCAATATGCTGGGTAACGATAAGGTCATCAGCGCAAATGGTATTTTCATTTCCCCAGCGTTTCTGATATTCAGAAGTGTAGCCAATCTGATTTACCGCAGCTCGGACAAAGGCGGCAATATCCTCCTGGGAGTAGTTAGCCTTACTGGTAATTTCTCCGCCGAGAGTGACATGGTTATCTTTGATCTGCACCTCAACCGCAAAGCGGGTGTAGGGATCACGGTCAAGGTAGCGGTCCAACAGATAGCAGGAAATATAATCGGCGATTTTGTCAGGGTGGCCGAGAGAAACCCATTCAGAAGTTTTAAGCATGGCAGCACTCCAATTGTTTGACATTACTGTTTGTAATAATATTGACGGCATTGGTGAAAATAATCTGTGGCAGATATTCTCCGAACAAGTCCATTTGATATCCGACTTCTTCCGGGTCGCGCTTTTCAATGAGTCTGCCATTACCGGCAACATTTGCTCCCCGGCGGATGGTAGTCCGGCGCTGACCATTCGCAGGAGAGGTTGAACCGTATTTTGTTTTCGGAACAAATTGCGTGGCATACTCCAACTGCTGACGGAGAATACTGTTGCTTTCAATCAGCAGCTTGTACTGTTCTCCGATGGTTTCAATGAGGTTCTGCAATTTTTCCATAGAGATGTTTGGTGCAAGGTATGCCCCAGTCTTGCGGATTGACGGCAAAACATCATGAGTTACCCAGCGTTTAAACAAACGCAGTTTCTCTTGACGTTTTTGAACATATTCTTTAGTTACGCCTCGAGCCCTTTTCGGTTGCATAGCGAAAAGCAGTCCATACAAACCGGACTCATTGACAATCAGTAATTTCTGCCTGCCGCCAGGGGTGTTCATTTGTGACACGCCCTTTTCATCTTGGTCGAGATTTCCCAACGCTCGGCGATAATTGTTCTCTCCAAAATAGGAGCAGACATCTTTTGCGACAAACCATATGCCGTCTTCACGTTCGACGATTCGAATGTTGATACCTTCAAAACTTTTCACGATTTCATTCATTTTTAGTTTTTCCTTTTTCAGTGATTGCCGGAGTCAGTGCTTCCCAGTCACAGCCTTCACCGTGGGTGAACTCTGCCCAGCGTTTGCGGATGACATCCACATATTTTTCATCAAGTTCGATCATACGGCATTTGCGTCCGGTCTGCTCACAGGCAATGAGCGTCGAGCCACTGCCGCCGAAGTTATCCAACACCAGTTCTCCGCGACGGGAGGAATTCTGAATCAGATAGACCAGCATATCCACCGGCTTCATTGAGGGGTGGACATCATTATGTTTGGGTTTGTCAAAATTCAGAATATTTGTCTGACAACGGTCGGAATACCATCTGTGAGCCGCACCGGGTTTCCATCCGTACAGGCAACTCTCTGACTGATAGTGATAATCAAACCGCCCCAGGACAAAAGCGTTTTTGACCCAGTAGAGCGTCTGATGTACTTCCAAGTCCGTATCACCTGACGCCAGACGGAAATTGCAGGATTCCGAATCGGAGTGGAAAATGTAGAATGCACTGCCGGGTTTCAGAACATCCGCAGCACAGGAAAATGCCTTGGTAAGAAATTCCCGGAATTTGCTGTCGGACATATTGTCATTTTGAATG
>JAFVUZ010000249.1 GCA_017502435.1 Lentisphaeria bacterium | reverse complement strand
GCGGATTTTATCAAATCATTTGACGGCAGAATGTATATGACATTTGATGTCAATCATGCCAATCTCAATGAAGATATTATTTATGCCGTAAACCGGAGCAACGGGCTGATACGGCATATTCATATTTCCGACAATCACGGACATCGTGAAGAACATTTAGTGCCGGGGCAGGGGGTAATAGATTTGCAAACTGTCATTGCAGAAATATACAAAACAGATTACAACGGTCCATACAATTTTGAATTCGTTTTCCCCAAAGGATTCACTGCTGAAGCAAAAGATTACAAACAGATATATGACTATATCAGAATTTTAACAAATCGCAGCTGAATTGGACCCTGTAAAATCCCTTAAATTCTTTACTGCTCGCCTTGTCCCAGCTGCTAAACTTCACGGCTGCTTGTCTTGCCATAGCCTTTGGCGAAGGCGGATGTCGTAACAAAAAGCCAACCAAAACCTTCTAATAGAAAGGATAAAAAAATGAAAAATAAGTTCAAACAACATGACAGAATAAACATTATCAGAAGTTTCACATTGATTGAACTTCTCGTCGTCATCGCCATCATTGCGATCCTCGCCGGAATGCTGCTGCCCGCACTTAACAAAGCCCGTGCGCGTGCCAGAGCCGCAAAATGTGTCGGCAATTTGAAAAATCTCGGTATGATAACTGCAATTTATGAAAGTGATTTTGAAGGCTGGGTACTTACAAATGACTCCAACTGGCAATGGGCAGGATGGTATATTTCAAACGGTTATTTGAATAAAAACCCGCATGTTACAATTTGTCCCTCTCTTCCTCCTTATAAATATACTCCTTCTGCCCCCGATAATCCCGCAAGCATTAACTGCTATCAGACTTACGGCGGTCGTATCTATAGTGCTTTGCCACGTCATGTCGGCAAGCAGGGCAGCAATCCTTCACATCAATACATGAATGCAAAAGCAGTCCGTGAGCCTTCAATGATGTTTGTATGGACGGATTCAGGCAGAAATGATACAAAAACTCAAGCTTCAAGTTTTTATATTCAAAAAAATAATGATTCCGCAGGCAGAGTCATGTTCACCCATGAAAATGTCCTGAATCAATCTATGCTTGACGGTCATGTTCAATCATTCCGTCATCCGAGAGATTTCTATACCAGCGTGCAGAGAGAATATAAATATTCAACTTATGCGGATGAAACAACCGGGTTTCCTATTACCGTTTATGATAAAGATTTCAATGCCTGTTCCGGTTCATATTCTACTATAACTTTTTAATAAAAAAGGCAAGATATGAGATATTTTACAATTCTTTTTATCCTATGTTTGAGTTTTGTCCTGTGTGCAAAAGATATTTCAATCGTCAGCAACGGCAAAAGCGATTATGCCATCGTTGTTGACAAAAACGCTTCTGAAATTGACAAATTTGCCGCACGGGAATTGCAGTCTTTCATCGAAAAAATGTCCAAAGTAAAACTTCCAGTCGCTGAGTCCGCAAACGGTAAAAAAATCGTTATCGGTCCTGCTGCAAATATTCATCAGGACGAAAATGTAATTGATATAAAAGACGGAAATATCCGTCTCTACGGCGGCGGCATACATGGCAATCTTTTCGCCGTTTATGAACTGCTTGAAAATCATTTCGGCATCATGTTTCTGAATGCTTACGGCGATTGTCATATCCCTGCAGTGACTGAACTTACAGTAAAAGAAGGCAAAACGTCCGTCCGTTACGCTTTTCCCAAGCGCGGTATGATGAATTTCTTTTACAGTGACCGTACAGGTGCATCAATTTACATGTACCGCAACCGCTGCAACATCCTGCTGGACAGTTTCAAAGCTCCCCGCAATCCGGGCAAAGAAAAAGGCGTAATCAATTATGAAGATGACTTTTTGCAGGCTCATTCATTTTCCCGCCTGATTCCTCCCGGCATCAAAAACAGAAACTCCTACATTCAGAACGCCGCTCTTGATTTCGTCAGGGATAAAAAATATTTCATCTCCAATCCAGAGTGGTTCTCAATGGATGAAAGCGGCAAACGCGTTCCTGACCGTCAGCTCTGTTTTACTAATACTGAACTTAAAAAAGAATTGGAAAAAAATATTCAGATTTATTTCAACAATCTCAAAAACAAAAGCGGTCTGAATGGTATTATTGAGCTCAGTGCCAATGACATTTACAACCGTATCTGCTGCTGCAAACCCTGCGTTGCTCTTGATAATGAATACGGAGCAAACGGCGTTGCCATGCTTCTTGCTATTTGTGAAATTGCCGAACGGAATCCGCAAATTCCGTTCCGGGCGATGGCTTATCAGCGCGGTCAGTCTCTGATTCCGCCTGCAAAAACTGTCAAATGGCCAAAAAATCTCGGCTTGATATTTGCTCCGATCAATGGAGACTTCGCCAATCCTCTGACTTCAAAGGAAAATACTATCGAACTCAATGCACTTAAAAACTGGTGCAAATATACCAAAAATATTCTTTTCTGGTACTATCCCAATCCATATAACCGTCAGCGTGACAAATATTTTGAATTGCCTCCGACCTTTATGACTGATCGTTTGGCTGCGGACTACAAACTTATGCGTGACCTGGGTATTGCCGGATTTTATACTGAACATGACTCCGGCGGTATTTTAAGCGGAACAAATTTCTCTGAACTTCAGACCTATATCATGTTCAAATTGATGCAGAATCCCGACTGCGATACTGACAAGCTTACCCGCAAATTCATAAATGTATATTACGGTAAAGCTGCTCCTTTCGTTCAGAAATATCACGACATTATCGCAAAAGAAATGCGTGCATTCACACAAAAAGGCGGCATCTGGCATTATAATACTGCTGACTATCCGTTCCTGACCCAAAAAGTTCTCAATAAAATTGATAAATTACTCAATCAGGCGGAAAAAGCAGTTGACGGAGATTTCGCATTTCGTGTCCGTGCACTTCGTTTAGGCTTTGACAGCACTTATGTTGCTTTGGTCAATACCGACCACAAGGAACGTCTGAAAAAAATGGAAGCAACCTTGATAGAACTTATTGCCAAACGCAAAGTCCGCACTTCTCTCAAAAATTTTCACAATTGGAAAAAAGAGATTTATGCCGCTGCTTCCGCCAAAAAACTTCCTCCTGAACTCGCCAATATCGCCCCGGAATACATACTTGATTATTTCGCTCCGTCAAGCGGTGTATCTATCGTCAAAGACCCTGATGCCAACCTCGGTCGTGCTTTTGTTGAAAACTGGACGCATGAAAAACCGTTCCGTCTCGGAACATATGACAGTGCAACCAAAAAATACGGTGCAGGGCTCGGCATTACTCCCAATATGATCAAAGGCAAAGGTTATCACTTTTACACTTTCTCACGCACGATCAAACTTACAGCTCCGACCATTCTTTTCGGCGGTTCATGGCGTTTGAATTTCCGTATCGGCAGCAAAGTTTTCCATGATGATGCCGCTGCGGCAGAAAAAGAATACATCGTTCATGTTTCATTGAAATTTGAAAAAGACCGAGTTTTTTGCGACCGTGTGATATTGCAGGAAAAAGTCAAATTTCCGCCCAAAATCCTTCCTGAAAATCTGAAAAAACTTCCATCTTCCGATGTCATTGTTATTGAATCTGATGCAAATGCCAAAAATTCCGTCTTTTGTTCCGACGGCAGCTGCGGCAGAGCATTATTTGAAAAAATCGACACCAAAAAAGCCGCTTATAATTTCGGTATTTACCATCAGAAAACTAAAAATTACGGCAGCTCAAGTATCGGTATCAATTATAAAACTGCAAAGAAAAATGAATTCAAACTTTACACTCTGCCCCGTCCCGGAATTTTACATTCCGATTCAATTCTTTTCGGCGGACGCTGGCACATAATCTTTCCAATAGGCAAAGCAGTTGCCGCACAAGGTGTTGACGCCCTCAAGAAAAAGTGGCAAATAAATGTTTCTTTGAAAATCAGTGACAGCAATGAAGCATACGTTGACAGAGTTATCCTCGTTGCACAACCGTAAATTGTAACTGTCCAAAAAACTTTTTACCGCAATCCACAATTTGTCAGAAGAGCAAATTTATGGGACAATGTTTGGCAACAGTTCTGTGTAAGTTATAAATAATGACAGTTGTCTGCCTTTCAGACCACAACAAACTTTCATTTGAAAAAATGCAATTCAGATTCACTTTTTCGTTTGAAAAAATGCAAAGTGGTGTTATATTTAAGATGTAAAAAAGGAGATTTAAAAATATGAAACGAACTGCAACAGCACAACTTACTGCGTGGAAAGCATCGTCCAACCGAAAACCATTAGTCATTAGGGGAGCCCGTCAAGTCGGCAAAACCTGGCTGATGAAAGAATTCGGCAAAACAGAATTTAAGAATTTTGTCTATATCAATTTTGACAGCAATCCGGATATGGCAAACCTTTTTGAAGGAAGTTTACAAATATCCCGCTTGATTGCAGGATTGCAGATTTACAGCGGTCAAAAGATTACGACAGATACGCTCTTGATCTTTGATGAGATTCAGGAAGTGCCGCGTGCTTTGAGCAGTTTGAAATATTTCTGCGAAGAAGCGCCGGAATATGCGGTCATCGCAGCCGGAAGCCTGCTCGGTGTTGCCATGCACAAAGGGACCAATTTCCCGGTAGGTAAAGTTGACTTTCTGGATCTGTATCCGTTGAGTTTTACTGAGTTTCTTAACGCCACCGGTAATGAAAATCTGGTGGATCTGCTGAAAAGCGGTGATTGGCAGTTGATTACCACATTCAAAAATAAATACATTGACCTTCTGCGGTATTATTACTTTATCGGTGGTATGCCGGAGGCGGTTCAAACCTTTATTGATGAAAACGATTTCAATGCAGTCCGTAAAGTTCAGCAGAATATTTTGACCGCCTACGAACAGGATTTTTCCAAACACGCTCCAGTTGAAACGGTTCCCCGTATCCGTATGGTCTGGCAGTCGATTCCAGCACAACTGGCAAAAGAGAACCGCCGTTTTGTTTACGGAGCGTTGCGAAAGGGAGCGAGAGCCAAAGATTTTGAATTGGCGATTCAATGGCTGAAAGATTGCGGTTTGATCCAACAGGTCATCCGGCTTTCCAAACCGGCACTGCCTTTACCTGCGTATGCGGATGAAGGATTCAAAATGTTCCTCTCTGATGTTGGGTTGCTGGGAGCGATGAGCGGACTTGATGTCACTACATTGCTGCATGGAAACGCTTTCTTCAATGAATTCAAAGGGGCATTGACCGAACAGTATGTCGCACAGGAATTGCGTTGCAGTTTGGCACAGACACCCTGTTATTGGAGTGCTGAACACGCTACCGCTGAAGTCGATTTTGTTTTCCAGTACCAATACGGCATCTATCCGGTTGAAGTCAAGGCTGAAGAAAATTTGAAAGCCAAAAGTCTGAAAGTGTATTCAGAAAAATACACTCCTGTGATTTCCATTCGCAGTTCCATGTCT
>JAFVUZ010000248.1 GCA_017502435.1 Lentisphaeria bacterium | reverse complement strand
ATCAGCGCAGCGCACATGCCGCCGCAGGGCGGCACATCCCGGCGAAAGCGAAGTTGCGATAAGCGCAGCGTTCGCAACACCTGAGCCTCGCCGCTCCTTACGCCAGAGGGGCGCTTACTTTCTTTTCACGAGAAAAGAAAGTAAGCAAAGAAAAGCGAGGTGTCGCGCCGCTCCGTTGTCGCGCTCCTTACGCCGGAGGGGCGGGGTGTCGCGCCGCTCCGTTGTCGCGGCTTGATCGTTGCGGCTGTCGCCGCTCCTTGCAAACCAAGCGGCTCTAATCGAAGCCACGCAAAGAATCTCGCTCCCCGTCGCTCCTTACGCCGGAGGGGCGGGTTATCGCACCGCTCCGTTGTCGCGGCTTGATCGTTGCGGCTCCGCCGCTGCGCCGGAGGGTCGGGTTAAAAAATAAAAAAAAGAATCTCGCACCAACAGACAGCAACCCCAGCCGGAGAGGTGTCAGGCTGGGGTTGGCTGGTGTGACAGGAAGCGGCGGGGGATCACCAGATTATCCGCGTGCCATAATAGTTGATGAGGCGGGTCCAGTTGTTCCGCTGGGTATTAACAACGTGTCCATCGGCAAAGCCGGTGTTGGCATTGTCGGGGTGGAAGTCTTTACCACCGTTGCTGGAACCATAACCGCCGGGAAATTGGGTGCCGTCAGGACGGATCTGGTCACCCACGATAGCCTGATCAGAGGCAGAGGGATAGGTCGCCGTCCCTGACATGTAGGGAGCAGTTTTGTTCAAATACTTCAAATTTACAATCTGCACCCTGCCATCCACCCAGCCGTTGGTACCGGAATGACCGTACATCCAGCCATCGGGTTGTTTGGGGTTGTCTCCGGTACCGTAAGCAAAGGCATAGCTGGCATAGATCGTACCGTCATTGCCCCACGCTCCGGCGTTGCAGCCCTGACCGCCGGCAAGCAGAGTTCCGGCGGTACCGGGGCAAATCAACACATCGAACTTCAACTTTTTTCGTTGATTGGCATTAGTAACTTTGGTCGAACCGCCAAAATAACTTAACATACCAGGACATTTATAGATACGGTTTCCGGTACCCCAGTAAACACTGTTGGGTCCCTGCCCGTTGTTATCATCGCCGTACTTCAACAATATTTGACAAATCTGTTTCAGGTTGTTCTGGCAGGTTGCACCTTTGGCTCTCTCCCTGGCGGCTTGCAGCGTAGGCAGCAGAATCGCCGCCAGAATGGCGATGATCGCGATGACAACAAGAAGTTCTATCAGGGTAAAGCTTGACAGCTTTACCCGCCTGCAGGCGGTGTTTTTCATCATCAGTATCCCTCAAGTTGTGTGTTTATCTCATGCGGTGCAAAGCTATTATACCACAAAAAATAGTGTTTGTCAACAGCATCACAAAAAAAAATCAGAATTTTTTCCGTGCCTGACGATTGTAAAAGTAAACGCACGCTCTTTTTGTGAGCCGTGTGCGTTTACTATGACAAACAGTAATTGTGCATTTAGTCTGACAAATTGAAATATTGGTTATAGATGTGCTATCATAAAAGTCATTGGTATTCCCCCTCCCGGGAGGGGGTGCGTTTACTATGACAAATTTCATGGAGGGAAACATGGGACATCTAACCAAAACAGAACGGCATCGTATTGAGCAATTGCTCCGGCAACAGAAAAATTTTCAAGAAATCGCAATGGCATTGAATCGTCCCCGTTCAACAATCATGCGTGAAGTCCTGAAACATCGGCAAGAAAGTTGCAAAACACCACCTGGCAGAATTGCCAATCGCTGTATTAAGCGGCGTAATTGTGAACAGATACACCTTTGTCCGGGGCGTCGCTGCCATCGTAAATGTAGTGCCTGCAGTAACTGCAATATAGTTTGCAAGGATTTTCAGGAGGAAATTTGTTCCAAACTGCAAAATCCCCCCTATGTTTGTAATGGCTGTACCGAAGATTATCGTTGCACTTTGAGGAAGTATTTTTATATCTTTGATGCCGCAGACAATGAGTATCGCAATACATTGGTAAAGGTTCGGCAAGGAATAAACTTGACCGAAGGAGAACGCATTTTACTGGATCAGCAAATCCACGATGGCATTAGAAAAGGACAATCGGTTCATCATATTTTAGCGACTCAAAGAGATTCTTTTACAATTTGCGAGAAAACCGTTTATCGTTATGTCAATGCCGGTGTCATCAGAACAAAACGTGGCGATATGCCCCGTGCTTGTATGATGCGTCCGAGGAAAAATAAAAACATTGACCACAAAGTTGACACGAAGTGCCGAATCGGGAGAAACTTCAGCGATTTTAAGCAGTTTTGCAGCAGCAATCCGGATATGGCAATAGTTGAAATGGATAGTGTGGTAGGGCGTATCGGTGGAAAAGTTCTACTTACTTTACAATTCAATTCCTGTGGTTTTATGTTGGCTTTTATCAGAGAGGCAAACAATTCCCAATCGGTTATAGATATTTTCAACCAGTTGGAAATATCTCTCGGAATATCTGTTTTCCGAAAATTGTTTCCAGTAATTTTAACTGACAATGGCACAGAGTTCTCAAATCCGGTAGCTTTGGAAGTCAGTCCATTCTCAAAAGAACAACGAACACAAATTTTTTACTGCGAACCATACGCCTCGTGGCAAAAAGGTCATATTGAGAATAATCATCTGAATTTAAGAAAAATTCTGGAAAAAGGATCCTCTTTTGATGACTTAACTCAGCAGGATATTGATCTGGTTGTATCACACATCAACAGTATTGCAAGAAAAAGTTTGAATGATGTACCGGCAATAACGCTCTTTGAAGCGATTTATGGAAAAACGGTTCTTAAAAAACTCAACATTTCATTGATTCCGGCACAGGAGGTGATTTTGACACCAGAACTTTTGAAGTAAACTATTCCAAAAAATAAAACTCTGATTTTTCAGCGTGCGTTTAGTATGTCCGAAAAACAACGCTTGCGTAACGCTACAGGGGCGTATTGTCTTTTTTGGTAATAGTAAACGCACTCTGTATGCTCAAGACCCAATGCCTATATCCGAAAGAAAACTGTCAAAATCGCCGTTTGTAATAGTAAACGCACGATTTTCGCCCCTCAACGTGCGTTTACTATTACAAACGTGCGTTTACTTTGTCAATTCACGATTTTTT
>JAFVUZ010000247.1 GCA_017502435.1 Lentisphaeria bacterium | reverse complement strand
TACTCTTGTTCCAATAATAATTTTATTTCAGTGCGAGTGCAAAGATTTTTTGAAGAACCGGTGTTTTCCAGTAAATATTTTTTGTAACAGGACCGGAAATAAGTCCGGTAAATACGGTTATTATACCTTTGCCGTATTTTTTCTGAAAAAGCAGAGGGACATTACCGGCAGACATCAGAACTTTGGTATCTGCGGCAGCTTTCAAATCAAGATAATAATATATCTTGGCTTTGCTGCCATCCGAATTTATTTCCAGAGGTTTTTTGTCAGAACCGCCGAGATTCCATACTTTGTCCATGACGACCGGCAGGGCATTGCCGAGTCTGGAGTTCATGAAACCGCCGCGGTTCAATGAATAAAAACCGCCCATTATCAGAAGTTTGGCTCCGTCATTTACTGATTCAAGTATTTTTTTCTGCAAAGCCTCATGGACATTCGGTGCATCATTAAAAATGATGTACTTTGCATTGGCGACAGATTCAAAGCCCGGCAGTTTGAAATATTGATAATTGTTGGTATTAGGGTCACAATGACCGGGAGAATCAAAAATGTATTGTCTGAGATTTTTGACATCATCAGCAGCAAGGAGTTTTTTCACCGGATAATGCTGTGATGTCATTCCCTCCATGAGCAAAGTAAGTTTTTTGTCGTTTTTAATATTTTTTTCAGGAATTTCCTCCGTCAGAACAATGTTGCTGATAGCCGTTACATATGGTTCAGGAGCATAGCCGAATGACCCGATTTTCAGATAACCGCCCTGATAAAAAGAATGTCCGAAAACAGAAACATCATAACGTGCAGCTGTCGGATCTGTCATATCATCAACATAAAATTCCACAAGGTCCGCTTCTTCGTCAAAACGTATGCGGTAATGCTTTTTTACATAATCCTTGACTGCGGCAATTTTTTGATGTCCTACCGGTTCAATATTGAAAAAAAGCATTCTTTTTGCATTCGGTTCGGGAAAATACATCCGCCAATCATTGCAGGCATCATGCCAGAATGTTGAAATGTTATACAAGTCCAGAGTAAGACCGATACCGTTTGAAATATTTCTTTTGGCATTGACAATGACATCAAAATCCAATCTGCCTTTTTTGATCATGGGAATCGGAATTTCAATAAATCCGCTGTACGGCACATCTTTGTGATGCACGAGCAAAGCATTTTTTTCAACGGTAAATTCAACACCGTTTTTCTGTCTGACGATACGGTATTTTTTCAGAGCATCTGCGTTATCAAACGTTTCTTTGAAAACAATTTTTTCTGCACTTGCTGCCCATGCAGAGCAGACAAGCACAAAAAGAGTCAATAAAAGAGTTTTCATGAATTTATTCTCCTTTCAATTGAACAATGACAAAGCAGAAATCGACCAATTCCGGAACAGTGAATGTGCCGTTTGACGATTTGAGTTCGATTGCTTTTTCCGGCTGGTGGGGAGTCATCAGATAAATCTTATCAATTTTTTCTCCTTTGCGGGGAAGAATAGTCATTTTGATATTTTTCTTTACAACCGGAGCGTCATGGTACTGACAGATATACCAGTTATCTTCCGGCATATTAAGCATGGGGATAATGATTTCTCTGCCGTTTTTGACTTTGCGTTCACGGATAAATGTTTTGCAGAGGATATTTTTTTCTTTGGGAAGAGTGACGGAAAGTTTTGCCGGACGGAGAAATTCATTGCCGAAAAGATACTTGGCATAACGCATCTGGAAACGGTTGCGCACCTGATCTGCCGGAGTATCAATGGACATGATATTGGAATCCCACCATTTGGCACCTGATGTCATAAGAGTATAACGGGCAAGATTATGAGATACGCTGTTGGGCGGCAGACCGATCATAAATCCGACTGTCGGAGCAGCTCCATGCGGCCGTATCACATCTATGCGGCGGGTAAGTTCATCACCCCACAATTCAAAAGTTGCCCATTCTTTGCGGTTGAATGCCGCCATATCTTCAAAAAGAGTCAGGGCATTGCGGGCAGATTCAATTTTATATTTCGGGTTCATTTTCATCAAAACCGGACGAGAGCCGTAATTAGTTCCGTAGATAAAATCAGGATGACGTTCAGCAACAGCTTTCCGCCATGCTTTCAGACAGTCAACTGCGGTCTGGTCGGG
>JAFVUZ010000246.1 GCA_017502435.1 Lentisphaeria bacterium | reverse complement strand
GTATGAAAAAACAAAAGACGGTTTCCGGATTTTCAGCCACACCGACAAAGGCAAAAAGCCCGATGCAGAAGATTTGCAATATTCTTATCTGGTGCGGTTGCCAATGGTTACCGGGACAATACCACAAGGAGTGAGCTATGAAAAATAAAACCTTGAAACACTACAAACGAAAAAAATTCTTTTACCGCTTCTTCATGCGGAAATCTCCACGGTCAGGTGCGATGTTCGGACTGGCGTGGATGAGTATGGTTGTCGCTCTTCTGCCCTTTGTATTGTTTGTGATACTTTCCTTTTTCGGTGGACTTCAACACGGTTGGAAATTTATTGCCTTCTCTCTTTCTTTATTGCTGTTGGCTGCCCCCTTTTATATTTACGGATTTTTGCTTTGTGCGTTCGGTATCAGCAGGATTTTCAGAAGCGTTACAAAATGCAAGGCTGTCGGCTCTCTTGCCGGAGCTTTAGGAGCCTGGTTTCTGCCGCTTCTCGGAGTTATTCTGATTCCGGTTCTGATTTGTAAAAAGAAGTTTTTCGCTCTCCTGCTTGCAATCTGCGGAACGGCTTTTTATGTATTGAGTTATCTTAAATATTTCAATATTCTTTCCTCCGTGTTTCTGGGAACGATCTGCTATTTGGCGGCATTGGCATTTTTCAAAGAGAAAAACAGATTTTCGTGGAAGTTTATGATCCCCCTTTGTATAGCCATATCTTCCCATCTTTTTTTGATGGGATATCATCTGAAACTTGAGTATGATGTAAAAGATCACCGCAATCAACTTTCGCAAATAATCGGACGCTCAGTGGAGATCGGAGATTTCTGGCGTCGGGATGAGCAAGGCTTCCCCCTTGACCGCGAGCCTTTGAAATCTTTGATCGCAAACCGTCCCCAAAGTTATTTTGGTGAATTTGAATACGAAGATGCCCCAACCGCACAAAAGAATTTGTTGGAATACAATAAAAAATATCCGGTATTCGTAAAAGCCCTCAATGATTTCCTGCAGTTACCGATCTCCCATGTGGCGCATCAAAAACCGGAAGGAGAAATGCTGTACAGTGTGTGGCTGTCTGAACTGCCATCATTCCGGGAATCTGCCCGTTATCTGGCAATGAAAATCGCCGCTGATCCCGGCAATAAGCCGCAGGTAAAAAAGTGTAACAGCGAGCTGGTCAAATTGAGGAACTGGCCGCTGCAAAACGATTCTTACATCTCTTATCTGGTGGCGATCGCAATTGAAGCTATCCGGCTGAATGCTCTCTCAACAGTCCTGAGCAGCGGCGAGTTCTCACAGCCGGAATTTGTTGCACTGATTGGAGATCCGGTGGATTGGCACAAGTATCAGCGATATGCTTACGGAAGCGAAGCCACAGCTTTCAAAAGCTGCTTTGATTATCTGCAAATTTACGCCTTACTGCGGACGGAGAATAAAAAAATCAATTCATTGAAAAAATATATGCCTTTATTTATGAAGGTCCACTTTCTGAGAGATTACCGTTTTGCATTACAAACTTTTATCAAAGCCTGTACTGTCCCGGCAAATTTATCCGGTCTTGAACAGGTGCAACTTGCCTTAGTCGATGATAAAGAAATAAAACGCAATTCATATTTGCTGTCGGGAATATTTATGCCGGCATTGGGACAAGGGTATGTCAGGAGTACGCAAATCACAGACGCTCGCCAAATGGCACTCATAGCCGCTCGTGTTATGGAATATCGCAAACAACACGGAAAACTTCCGGAAAATCTTTCTTTTTTCCCCAATGTACCGCTGGCAAAACTG
>JAFVUZ010000001.1 GCA_017502435.1 Lentisphaeria bacterium | reverse complement strand
GCCGACATTCACGCGCCAGCGTCTCATCGCACCGGGTCGTACCCGGCGCCGGGGATACAAGGGGGCGGCGTAAGCCCCCTTGTAATAAAAAATCAGTCAATGTTTAGTACAGAGCCAAATTTTTACAGTAAAATATATTTTAAATTATTTGTAATAAACAAATTGTAATTGCTTTTATTAGGATAATAAAAGCAATTACAGTAAAAGTTTTTGGAAAATGGGGTGTGGGGAAAAGAACCTTTTTTCAAAAAGGTTTTTTCCCCACAAAACAGTTTTGCAACAGCCTTTTTAATTCTATGCTGTACTTATATTTGCTCGATATAATAAGCGAGAGATCCTTGACCTTCATTGCGGCGGATTTCAATAACAGCATCTTCTCTGACTGCCATATTTGCAAAAGTTACCTCTGATTGTATAATTCCATTGACCAAAACAGTAATACCAGTTGCAATTTCATCGGTTGCGGCGTCATAGATAGCAATTTTGCAGCTGTCATCCATTTTTATAAAATCGACAACGTCATTGAACAAGCCGCTTCCATCGTCATTGTTTGAAAGCCAGCCGGTGAAAACATCGTTACTTCCGTCAAAATCACATTCATAAGCTTTTTTGGCAGTGTTGTCACCGGTCTCATATTTTGAACTGACAAAATTCTGAGATGTTGCACCGAGATTCAGAAGTTTAACTTTGCCGATATTTGCATCTGCAAGTCCGAGATCGCTGATAATATTGCCGGAGGCGGCAATTTCACCGCTGCCGGAAATACTGTTGAAATTGGTTATTGATTCAAAGTCTTCAGACAGCAGCAATGTTCCGTTGATTGCAAGTTTATCTTTGGTTCCGTCTGCAAAATCAATGGATTTTCCAACCATCAAAACTGTATTTTTGTTAATAGTCAGAGTATCATCCAGGTCAGTTCCTGTATAGGCCCCGATGCAGTTGAACTCTTTTTTGATATTAAGTTTCTGAACTCCGGTGATTTCTTCGTAAACGAAACTGTCTGTCATATTGACAACAGTACCTTTGGTGCCGAAACTGTCAATGTTATATTCCACAAATGTATCAGTCAGATTTACAGTTTTGAAACCGGAAATGCCATCAATACCGCTGACCCAGACATCTTCTTTGAAAGTTGCAGTACCATTGGCAATTTTTTCTCCGTTTTTGACGTCTCCGCCGATAAATGATCCGGTTTTAATAGCTCTGTCATCATAACCTGTAACATTTACAGTTTTGAAATATTTGACATCGGCTAAACATTCATACGTCTTGTATTCAGAAGTTTTATCAAGCTTGAAAGTAAATGAACCGTCAACAGTAATATCTTCATAAAAATCATCACTGCTTTTGCCGCCGGTAATAAAATCTCCCTCAATATCACTGTTGGTCAAAGTAACGGTTTTATAATTGTAAATACCGCCTTCGATATCTGCATAAGAGATTTTTACTGTACCGACAGATGTTGAAGAAATAACTTTCTCCTCACCTTCAGCATATACATATACTGCATCCAATTTACCGCCGCGGATATTGCCATTAATATCAAAAGTTTTTATAAAACCTTTTTTATCGGTATAACCGCTGACAGTAACAGAATTATAATTTACAATTTCGCCTTCGATTGAATATTCTAACATTTCGGCTTTTTTATCAATTACAGCTTTGAAAGAACCGGAAGCATTATATTGCTTTTTTTCTTCAGCATCACCATATTCGATTTTATCTGCATCAATATAATTATAAAATCCTGCAGCGGATGAATTTGTCAGAGTAACAGTATTAAAATTATTTACATCACCTGAAATAATACTGTCAGTTGCCTTCAAAACTCCGTTTCTTTTAACAGTTGCCTTATTATTTTTCATAGTACTGTTTACTGATGATGCAGCATAATTAACTTCTGCATTTTTCAAAGTTACAGTTTTGTAATCCATAATTTCAGCAACAGTGCCGTCAGTTACAGTAACGCTTCCAGCATTGGTAGTTGTCATTCCTTTGGGACCGTCCGCATACCCGGCACCACCATAAATTGTTGAAACATAAGAATCTTTTCCGGTAATAACAATTGTTGCATATCCGTACAATGACTCGGCAGTTGAATTGTTAACCGTTACTTTGCCAACTGAAGTTGATTTAAAATTATCGCCTTTAAAAGATTCATTTGTAACTGTTGCATTTTGAATAGCAGAATCAGTAATATTCAAAGTTTTGAAATGATAAATATCCCCGCTAAATTCCTGACCGGTAATATTAAGAGTATTTTTGGCTGGTGCCGGCAGTACATCAGCAGGATTAACAGCAGAAACAGAAAATCCCGGAACAGCAAAATCAATGGTTGTTTTACTGTCAAGCAGAATTACAGGAGTATCTGCTGAACAATATTCAGTATTCACTGCATCTTTTAATGAAGAAAATGCATTTTTGCCGAAAGTCAATTCAATTCCCATATATTCAGCGGGAGTTTTGCCTTCTTTGTAACTGCTTTTTATAACGATATTGCTTGAATAGGTAACGGCCATAAAAACCTCCTTTGATTAAAAAATATTATTCTAATGTTTGATTAAAAAATGTTATTCTGATGTTAGTATAGCATATTACATTTTTTTTTCAAATAAAAAAATAAAAATATCCAAAAAAAAAGATGGCCTGTAAAAAAACAGACCATCCTGAAGATTTTTTATAATCTTTAAAGTTCGATTTTGATTTGTTTGTCAGCGGGAATAGCAACTCCGATGCAGTCATTACGGTAGGTGCGTTCCGGCAGAACGATCAGAACATTGAGCGGCTTGTCTTCAACTGCGTATGCAGCATGATGCCAGACGCCGGGATGAACAAAAACTGCTGTACCCTGCGGAACATAAAAGGCTTCGATTTTATCATAAGGAACTTCTTCAGATGCACCGGCAGGAGCAAACCAGCAGATCGCATCACCGTCAAGCGGCATAGCAAGTTCGCCGGTATAGTCGTGAAATTCAGCAGCATCGATCACAAAATCACGTTTCTGCATACGGCAGGTTGAAAAAGTCGGAGCAACTCCGCCGAAATTGGTCTGGATCATATCACGGAAAAAAGCAATCGGAGCATTAACATCACCGGTTGCATCAGTTGTCGGATTGATAAAATTGGCAAACGAACCGTAACGGCGGAATGCTTCGTTGGTAAGTTTCTGAACTTTGATTGTTTTCATGGCAATACCTTTCATTTTTTATTTATGTTTCAGGAAAAAAGTTTTAAATTATTCCATTGCTTCTTCGCCGCCCTGCCCCGGTGCATCTTCGGCGGAATTTCCTTTCAGGGCTCCTGCATCGGGCTGTCTTACGGGGATTTTTTTATTGCCGAGCAGACGTTTTGAATCCTTGGGAAATTTCTGATCATAATCGGGCAGATACTGATAAGCGTTCATAGTGATTCTGCCGACTCTCTGAGTACCTTTTTTGATAAATGCATATTCACGGTGAGCGACAGGACAGGCATTGCGGATCTGACGGTCAAACATAAAATTGAAAAATTTTTCAGTCAGATGGTCCGATAACCCGCATTTAATACAGACTTTATGATCTTTTGTATCGTTGAAAAAATGCAGATCCGAACTGTGATTCGGATTGATTCTGCCCTTGATTTTCTGAACAAAAATATCTGTATATCTGCCGGTTCCGTCAAAAGTCAGCAGCACACGGGCATGAACTCCCTCTCTGTAACGACGGATAATACGGAATCCGTTTGCCGGAACAAAAAGGATATTATCCTTGAGAGTGGATACTTGTTTTTCCAGAACAGGCATTTCAGGAATATAAGATTCATTTTCATAAAATCCGCATTTTGTACGGATGTCAAGCGGCAATTCAGAATAGGGAATAAAAACATTGTTGAACAGAGCACGGCACAGCACGCCTGAAGCCGCACGGCGTTCAATATAATTTCCTCTTTTTTTCTGATATTTTCTGGCTCTCGGGTCAATTTGAGCAGTACGCAAAGGAAATGCAGCCTTGCTCCGGAGTCCTTTCCAATCCGGCAGATAAAACTGTTCATAATATTCTTTTATTGCAGAGGGGAAATTCTTCCACGGCACATAACTTTCTTTTGACGGCTCATGATAACCTTTGTCATCACTCCATGCTATCCATGCTCCGGCATAATTGAATTTGATAACAGTTATATACTTCAGAGTGGAATTGGGGATTTCTGAACGGGTGATACCGCTCAAGCGGACATCGCTCCAGACAGTCTGAAATTTGCACGCCGGATCGACCGGAACATTGTTGATATCAACCTCTTTGGCAATATGTTTTTCATCATTTTTGTACGGAGAATGCTGTTCAGCATTGCAGCACAGGACAAAAAATCCGGCAAGCAAGACAGCAAATGCAAATTTCTTCATAAATACTCCCTGAATAAGAATTTAATTTGAAGGTTCATAGTAATCTTTGTGTTTCGGAACTATTGAAGGTGACAACAGCAGGAAAAGCAAGGAAAATATAATCAAAAAACTGTTAATTGCAAAAAGGAAATTGAACTTGCTCAAAACTTTGCCGCAGAAAGAAAATTGCTCCATTATAACTCCAAGTCCCAGAATAACCGTCATACCAAGACGACCGATACATACTCCGAGATTCTGAAATGTCGAAATAAATGATGTTGCCATGAGTTTATTGGTCGGCTTCGCCAGTGCCAGCATTTCAGTCGATGTCAGACAAAGCAGAAAAGATGCTCCTATACCGTTCAGAAAAAACAAAAACATCATTCTCGGCAGCAGCAACTTGCCGTCGGGAAAAATCAGAGTAAGAGAAAACAAAAGGACAATACATATTCCATGCATGAGCAGCTGAAACTTTCTGGTCCCGAATCTTCTCATCAGAAATCCGACCATCGCATTACCTGCAATATAACCGCCAAGACCGATGGAAGTCGTGGTCATAATTTGAAATGCGGTGAAATTAAGTACCATTTTCATATAAAGAACTGCCAAAGGAATAGCCGCTGCTATTGACATATTGACCATGCAGACATAAAATCCGAAGCCCATCAAAGGAGCATTGCGGATCGATATGGCAATGGCTTTTTTCATATCATAAGCAGTTTTTTCCGAGGCGGGATTGACCGGCAGTCTGTCCATACAGATTTTTCTGCCGAACATCATGATACCGGCAAAGCCGATGATCAGCTGCATTGTCCAGAGCGGGGGATTTGCCCCCATCAGACAACCTGCGCCGAAAAGCAGCAGAGCATTCAAACTCATGTAGGTAAAACGCATTGTGCCGAAAAAACTTCCACGTTCTTTTTTGAGCAGAAAAGCATCACAGATGGGATACCATGTTGCTCCGTACAACGGACGTGTGAATGAATACAGGAAAACACCTGCGATAACCATGTATTTGGCAAAAGCTCCTGCCACCGGAGCCAAAGCCATCATCATATAGGCAAATATTGCAACATAAACTGCTGTTTTGTATGCCGGACGCATTCCTATTTTATTTGTGATTCCGGCAAATGGAATTGCCAGCATCAAACTTACCAGCCCGGTAATCGCACTGGAAAACATGGAGAAAGATTCACTTCCTCCCAGCATTACCAGATACAGAATGATTATGGTATTGCTGTCCAGCACCCACTCGGAAATACATCCTGTAAGTGCTGAACAAGTGGCAAACATACGGAATTTTTTCCGTTCTTTATCTGAAAAGTTTTCAGCAAAAGGCATTTTATTCATAATATTACTTCAGCAGTCCTTTGGCTGTTTTCAATATTTCAGGACCGATATTGCGGTCTGCAACAGTATTGCTGGGACTGGTTTCATAACCGCCGTTGCCGTAGTTATGAGGCATACCGATATAACCGACTTCGCCCTGAGCCAGAGAGGCAACCATAGTCATAGGATATTTTGAATCTTTACGGATTTCACGTGAAAATTCAACAAATGCTTCACATGGCAGAGTTGAAATTGCTATTTCTTTACCGAAAGTTACTGCAGCAAATTCCTCCATACGGATACCGGGGATTGCTTTATCACGGCAGCTCATCAGACGTTCAGCGAAAAACTTCATGACATAGGGATGACCTTTGGCAATATCTTCTGAAGTAAAATCTCTGCCCGCTTCCATGGTTGCATCTTTATTTGCTTCATAAACCTTTTTGGCTTCAGCATATTCTTCATCAGTTACTTTCATGTAAGGCATTTCCATTTCGGTATTGACGAATTTCACGCTGTCGCATTCGACTTTATTCAAGCCGTAAAGTGCAGAATAAACGAGCTGTCCGTAAGCTTTGCCGATACGGCGTGCTTCCGCATAACTTGTCTGATTTGCATCAGTGGCGACATTGAAATGGTTGATATTTCCCTGAGGTGCAATAATAGTCATGACAGGAACGCCGCAATCAAGTTCATGCTGGATTTCAGCTTCCATAGCAACGGGCCAGTCACCGGAAACATAATCTCCGCCGATAGTATCGGTATGATTGGAGATATTAGCCATAATCAAACGGTACTGTCCTTCCTGTTTAACTGCCATAATATAAACATTTGAATCGATTTCATCTTCGGGGCAGACAATATCCGGATTGAGTTTTCCCGGATTTGTAAGAGTTTTACCGTTTTTCATCTTGAAACGGCGGCAGAAAGCGAGAGAGTGACAATTGGTTTTTGCATTATAAAGTTCTGCCGGAGCGAGACATTTGCAGGCACGGGAGAGAGCATTTACAGTTTTTGAGACAAGATCATTGAGATAATATTCAATGACGTCTTTATCAACCTCCTCATTAAAACATGCGGTGGTATAAGGTCCGGTATGGGTATGTGTTGCAGAATAAATAACTTTTCCGGCACACGGCAGACCGGCTTTTTCAACAGCTTCCTGAAAACGTTTTACCAATGCACGGGTGACATAACACAAATCATAGGAAACAACACCGACACATTCATCTCCTGCACGGACAACAGCTGCTTTGACACTCAAACGGTCATATGCACCGCGATTGGGACGGGGATTAAAATATCCGACGAGGGGGACTCCCCATACCGGAGTTATATCTTCCTGAGCATAACCGAATTCAAACATTTTTATTTCTCCTTTTTGTTTTATTTTTAAAGATTACATAATTTACCATAAAATCTGAAAATTACAACTCTCATTATCAAATTAAAGCGGTTTTACGCTTTTGGTAACAAAATCTTCATGACATTCAAGCAGATATGCCATTGCTGCATCGGCATCTTTTACAACTTTAAAAAGTTCAAGATCCGCTTCGTCAATCATTTTGTTTTCAAGAAGAGTAACTTTTATCCAATCGATCAGACCGTCCCAGAATTCATGACCTACCAGAATCACCGGGATACGGTTGATTTTGCGGGTCTGTATCAGCGTCAGGGTTTCAAAACACTCATCCAATGTACCGAAACCGCCGGGATAAACAATTACTGCAGTTGAATATTTGAGAAAACATACTTTCCGGGTGAAAAAATAACGGAACCGCAATGCCAGAGTTTGAAATTTGTTCGGTTTCTGTTCATGAGGCAGTGCGATATTGAGACCTATTGCTGTTCCGCCGGCTTTGAATGCTCCGCGGTTCCCTGCCCCCATGATACCGGGGCCGCCGCCGGTGATTACGCCGTAACCGTTTTCGACCATCAAAGCCGCCAGTCTTTCAGCGTCCATGGTCCATTTATTTTTTTCTCCAAGCCGTGCTGAACCGAAAATGGAAGCAAGTTTGGGCGGCTGTTCACTCATTTCTTCAAATGAATCTATAAATTCCGCCATGATACGCATTATACGCCATGCATCGCCGATAAGATCACGATTGTCTGTAAATCTGCTGAAACTCGGATGTTTTTGCTTTTTCATATACGCTCCTTTGTAAAAAAACTCAACTTTATTTAAGATAGCATCAAACTTTTAGATTGCAAGATTGAAAAATGGTGTTATATTATATAAATTGCAATAAATTTTCAAAATCTTTTACATACAGAAGGAATTTTAACATGAGTGAAAACACTGCCCCCGTCAACGAAGAACAAATCAGCGTTGAAAATCAACAGGAAATGAACGAACTTTTTGCACAGCGTCTGCAGAAAGCCGAAGATCTCAAAGCCATGGGTATCAATCCCTACGGTGAACGCTTCGACAATCACGAAAAAATTGCCGACTGCCGTGCCAAATTCAATCCCGAAGCCCCCGAAGATGAAGTTCAGAAAGCCATCGTCGCAGGCCGTCTGACCGCCATCCGCGTAATGGGCAAATCAATTTTCGCCGACGTCAAAGACTCTTCCGGCAGAATCCAGCTCTATATCGGCAAAAACTCAATCGGCGAAGAACAGTTCGATCTTTTCAAACGCATGGACATCGGCGACATCATCGGTGTTGAAGGTCATCTCTTTACCACCAAAACCGGCGAGCTCTCAATCAAAGCAGAAAACTTCAAGGTCCTCTGCAAATCTCTCCGCCCCCTCCCCGAAAAATATCACGGATTGACCAACGTCGAACAGCGTTACCGTCAGCGTTATCTTGACTTGATCGTCAATGACGAAAGCCGCAAAGTTTTCCAGCAGCGTATCGCCATCATCCGTGAAATCCGCCGCTTCATGGAAGATCGCGGTTTTATGGAAGTTGAAACCCCCATGCTGCAGGCTATCGCCGGCGGTGCTTCCGCAAATCCTTTCAAAACTTACTACGAAGCACTCAATGCTCCGATGTATATGCGTATTGCCCCTGAACTTTATCTCAAACGCCTCCTCGTCGGCGGCTTTGAAAAAGTTTTTGAACTCAACCGCAACTTCCGTAACGAAGGTGTTTCCCGCCGTCACAATCCCGAATTTACCATGATGGAAGTCTATCAGGCTTACGGTGACTGCAACTCAATGATGGAACTCGTTGAAGACCTCATCACCACCGTCGCTATGAAAGTTATCGGAACCCTGCAGATCGACCACGGCAACGGCAAAGTAATCAACCTCGAAAAACCCTGGAGACGAATCACTTATCACGACATCGTCCGCGAAAAAGCAGGTGCCGACTGGTTTGAACTTTCCAAAGAAGAAAAAGTCAAACGTGCAACTGAAGAATTCAAACTCAACGTCTGTATGGAAATGTCCGAACTCGACATCACCAATGAAGTCTATGAAAAAATGTGCGAATGCAATAACATCCAGCCCACTTTCGTCACCAGACTTCCCGCCGAACTTCTCCCCCTCGCACGTACCTGCAAAGACGATCCCACTCTCGTTGACGTTTTTGAACTCGGTATCAACGGTCAGGAAATCGCTCCCGCCTATACCGAACTCAACGACCCCGTCGAACAGCGTAAACGTTTCATGGAACAGTTCGAAGCCACCAAGGCCGAAGGCGATAAAGTCGAAGATAAAGTCGATGAAGACTTCCTCGTTGCCCTCGAACACGGTATGCCCCCCGCAGGCGGCATGGGTATCGGTATCGACCGCCTCATCATGCTCCTCACAGGTTCTGAAGCTATCCGCGACGTACTCCTCTTCCCCCAGATGAAAATCAAAAAATAATTTGGAATAGTTGATATGTTTGCAGGGGGAGAAGAAAAAACCTTTTGGCGTTCCACCCGCCTTTTTATATGGTTCTTTTCTTCTCCCCCTGCCTTGTCCCGCCATAGCCTTCGGCGACGGCGGAACCCCCTCATCTTTTTCCAAACCTTATTTAAATATTTCTATTTTTTAATGCAAACAGCGATACAGAATATGAACTCAGAAAAGAAAAAATTATTTCCCTGCCTGACATCTAACTTTATTGTTTGCGGGATCTTTTCGCTGATGATACTGCTGTATTATCCGTTGGGAATAGCGAGAGCGGCGGCGTATGGCAGTCCGATACGCAACTGGTCGGCCTTGGAAGGTTTCACCTGGGAAATCATCGGTTATTTTGCATTGGCAATGACCGTTTTGAAATTCCGACAATTATTTGATTTTCTGAAAAAACATATAATAATTGCCGTTGGGGCTGCATTATACATAATTATATTGCTGATGCAGCAGATATTTATATTTCCGTCGTTTTATAATCACGGTGCGGGCTTGAGTTATATGGCATTGATAATGACGGGTTTTCTGTATGCAAAAGAGTGGAAAAAACTTTTGCTGCCGCTGTTGTGGATATTTTTTGCAGCTTCGATTGCAATGAATATTCACAATGCTGTATATGACAGCAACGGTGCAGGATTGACCGGCAACTGGAACTGGAGTTCTACATTGACCCTGATTTCGGGTTCAAGTCTTTTCTTTCTGCTTCGCAAAAAACTTCCTGCATTTGAGCGTAAATGGGGAATATATTTTACTGTTTTTTCTGTAATTCTGCTGATATATCTGTATTTTGCGGGGCATTTCCCGAAAGGAACGATTGGAAGCGGCTTGATTGCACTCGGCTTGCTTTTCTGGTGTTATCTTGATTATTTTTTCAGCCGCAGAGCGAGAGTCATCCTGCTTGGAGCGGCAATTATTATTGCCGGATTCACAGCAGTCCGGCAGAAAGATTTCATTGCCGGTCAACTTAAAAATGATACCCGTTTGTATCTCTGGGAAAATGGTTTGAGAGTCATTGTTGAAAATCCCCTGCTGGGTTGTGAATACGGACGCTATATGACAGTGTCTGCGGACAAAATGGCTCCGGAATATTTTCTTACCGGTCATGCAGCAGTAATTCACAACCATCCGCACAATGAATTTCTGTTTCATCTGGCGAATTTCGGAATCGGCGGCACAGTTCTGATACTGTTGATGCTTTATACACTTGTCAAAGCAATAAGGCTTTTTGAACGTGACAGAAATTTTTTCAACGGATACTTCCTCTTTATCTACACGGTTCTGCTGATACATTCAATGGTGGATGTAACGCTGATGCATTGGCCGTGCAATATTCTGTTTTATCTGGCAGTTGGTGCATTGATACCAATGATGGATGAAGACAAACTGCCGGAAAATCAGAATACACCGGCATATTTAAAAGGAATTGCAATTATTCTTGCACTGTCCGGCTGTTATCTGTTTTTCATGAATTTCATGTCTTCAATGTATTACCGCATGGGATTGAATCTCGGCAAAAATTATGCAAAACGCCTTGAAGTCACCCGCAAAAGTTTCTCATACCGTCCTACATACAAAACTGTAAATGATATTGCTGTATTGTGCAATTCTCCGGAAGAAAGTCTGCTGTTGATGCTGAGTATGAAAAATCTTACCGGAATAGAAAATTATTCTCACAACAATCTGATTACAGCCAATTTGCTTATGCAGCTGAAAATGCCGGAACAGGCATTGAAATATTATGAAAAAGAACAGCAGTGCTTCCCCCTCTCCGTCCGCAATTTGTATTTCTTCCGCAATGCATTGCTGCAGTTGAAAAAACGTGACGAAGCTATCGGCGTGGAAAAAATGATTTTTGAAATAATAAAAATTAAAAATCTTGAAAAACGCCATATAAATATTCTTATAAAATCACAGGAATATGATTTGAATTCAAACCGTATTCCGTCAAATTTATTAACCCCGAAAAGCAAATAACATAAAACATCGAAAGGATTTTATTATGTTGAATGTAGGTTATGCCCAGGAAATCATCACTCCCCCGATCGGCGTCGATCTTGCCGGTTACATGAACGAACGCCTTAACAAAGGTATGTATGACGATCTGTACGTCAAAGTCATTGCCTTTGAACTCAAAGGCAAAAAATGTGCTCTCATGTCTTTTGACCTCTGCTCAGTTGATATAACTCTGCAGGAAGTTCTCGAAGAAAAAATCACCGAAAAATTCGGCAAAGAAATTTTTGACAACGTTATTTTCTGTGCAACCCACTCACACACCGCTTCCAAACTCCGCAAAAATGCCGAAGGTACATGGAGCGACCTCACTGAATTTGCATTTCAGGAAACTGTTGCCGCCGCCATCCGTGCTCTTACCCGTGCCTTTATGAATCTCCAGCCCGGTGAAATCGAAGTCGGTTCAGTATACAACAATCCCTACGGCAACGTCCGCCGTTACTGGATGAAAAACGGTACCATCGTCACCAATCCCGGCTGGTGCAATCCCGACATCGACAAACCCGAAGATGATTTTGACCGCACCATCGGTATTATCAAAATTATCCAGAACGGCAAAATCGCAGCCCTTATCTGCAATATAGCCCAGCATGGCGACACCATCGGCGGCTCTATTGTTTCTGCAGACTGGTACGGACGTTTTGCCCAGGCCATCCAGTATGAATTGACAACCGGTCTTCCCGTTATGGTCATTGACGACGCATCCGGCGACATCAACCACTTTGACTTCCGTCAGAAAATCAATCAGACAAGTTACGAAGAGGCCGTCCGTATCGGCCGCGGTTATGCCTCCATTGTCCTCAAGGCTCTTGACAAACTCGAAAAAGTCGAGCCCTCTGAAATCATCGTCAAAAACAGCACAATCGCCATTCCGCACCGTGTTCTGACCGATGCAGAAGAAGCAGAAGCGAAACACATTCTTGCAACTGTCCCCGATATTCCCAAAGAAGGCGACTTTGAAAGTCAGGATCTTGCCAACAAAGTTCCCGCTGCTCTCCGTTTCTTCGCCCAGCGTGCACTTGACTGCAAAGCAAAAAGCACACCTTCACACAATGCCCGTCTGACCGCCATTGAATTCGGAAAAGATTTTGTTATTGCTTCACTTCCGGGAGAACCATTCAACGGTATCGCACGGGCTATCCGCAAACAGTCACCTTTCAAATACACATTCATCGCATCACTTGCCCAGTCACAATCCGGCTATGTACCGATGCCTGAATGTTTTGAACGCGGCGGCTACGAAGTTCAGCCCGGCATCAACAGTGCCGCACCTGATGCAGCCAATGTCATCATCAAGGCAGCCATTGACAATCTTTAATTACCTCTGCTGAAAAAGCAAGATAAACTTCAGGGACTGCTGCACATTTTTTTAAGATTTGCAGCAGTCCCGTTCAATATTATTGAAACAATTTATTTATATTCAGGCATCATATTGCCGTGGGCTTCAATCAAAGCATCGCAGAGTTTGACAATGTCATCGAGTGAAAGTTCTCCTGCTGTATGCGGATCAAGCATGGCGGCATGATAAATATGTTCCTTTTTGCGGGTCAGAATTGCTTCAATCGTCAATTCCTGAACATTGATATTGGTCATATTCATTGCAGCACACTGGGGCGGCAATGCTCCGACGTAACATCCCTGAACACCTGCGGCATCGACCAGACAGGGGACCTCAACTACTGCATCATAGGGCAGATTGGTAATGAAACCTTTGTTGAGAACGTTACCACCGATCTGGAACGGAGTATTGGTAACAATAGCATTGATGATTCCGGAACCGAATTCATGAGAAGCTTTGTGAGTCAGATGCGGATCATTTTTGAGTTCTTCATATTGTTTTTTCCAGCCTTCGATCTGGAGACGGCATCTGCGGGGATATTCATCCAGCGGAATATTGTATTCGTCGATCAGACCGGGATAATTATTTTTGATCCAGAAGGGAGTGTATTCGGCATTATGCTCAGAAGATTCAGTAATGTAATAACCGAGTTTCTGCATCATTTCGAGACGGACCATATCGGTTGATTTTTTGCTTTTGTCAGCTTCTGCACGCCAGATTGGCATCATTTCTGCGGTCATACGTTTGACTTCAGGATAGAGGTCTTTACCGTTTTTGGTAACTTTAAGCAGCCATGCCATATGATTGATACCGGCGACATAAGTGCGGATATCTTTGCAGTATTCTTTGAGTTCTTCTTCATCTTTGATAAAACTGCGGAAAAGAGCTTCTGCAACGACCTGAACAGAGTGACAGAGACCGACAGTTTTTACGGCAGAACCTTTGAGCATTGCCCCGGTAACCATAGCCATAGGATTGGTATAGTTAAGGAACCATGCATTGGGAGCAACTTCTTCAATATCGCGGGCAAAATCAAGCATGACCGGAGCAGTACGCAAGGCACGGAAAATACCGCCGATACCGAGAGTATCGCCGATAGTCTGTTTCAAACCGAATTTTTTGGGAATTTCAAAGTCGATAACGGTTGAAGGTTCATAACCGCCGACCTGAATAGCATTGACAATGCAGTCGGCGTTGCGGAGAGCATCTTTACGCTGTTCAGCTCCCAAATAACATTTGATGGTTGCCCGGTTATCGTTGATATTGGCATTAAGAGTGTTGATAAGCAATTCAGATTCTTTCAATCTGGCTCCGTCAATATCATAGAGAGCGATTTCTGAATCTTTGAGAGCTTCACGATACATGCAGTCACCGAGAATATTTTTGGCAAAAACGGTACTGCCGGCACCCATAAAAGTAATTTTAGGCATAATTTATTCCTTTCGGTTGAAAATTGGGTTCAGCACTTAATATAACTTTACATATATTGTACTGCAACAGCAAAAAAATGCTAAAAATAGTAGATTTGTGCTGTTTTGGGCATTTGTAAATTTAAATAAATGTGATATAGTAAAAACACTATGAAAAAATTTGTACACAATAAATGTTTTATTTTTCCTGATACCAGAGAGAAACTTGACTGTTCCCTGATAAATTGCGGGCATGAAAATGCGATTTCAAGTGTTTATAATTTCCATGGAATGCACCGCGGTCAGCAGGAACATGCCATCTGGCAGTACACTCTGCACGGTTATGGCATGCTGGATTTTGCAGGGGAAAAACATATGGTCATGCCGGGACAGGCATTCATTGCGCTGGTACCGGAGAATCACTGCTATTATCTGCCGAAAAAATCCCGCAGCTGGGAATTTCTGTACCTGACATTTATCGGCAAAAATAGTATAAAATTGTTCCGTGAATACCGCCAGAGATACGGTTCTGTAATAACTTACAAACCCAATTCCCCTGTCGTCAGTCAGGCATGGAACATTTTCAAAAATGCCGATGAAATCGAAAATGCCTACAAAAATTCATCCGTTGCATACAATTTTATAATGCAGATGTTTGAAGAGTCCCGTTTTGAAAATGAAATCACCCGCAACATCCCCGCCTGGGTTCAGCAGGTCAAGGAATTTTGTGCTAAAAATATCAGCAGTGACATCATGATCGAAGATCTTGCTGCCATTGCAAATTGCAGCAAATGGCATTTCAGCAGACAGTTTTCATTATACGAAGGTATTTCGCCGCACCGTTATCTGATGGGCTTACGGATAAAACTGGCACAGCAGCTTCTTGAAAACAGTATTTTTTCCATTAAAGAAATTGCAGAAAAATGCGGTTTTTATGATATGGCTTATTTCGGCAAAGTTTTCAAGTCCCATCTCAACGTATCTCCAAGTGAATACCGCAAATAAAAAATACATATCGGCAGATTTGAAGGTAAAGAATACATTGACCTTTCCGCCGGATAATGCAGCATAAGCAAGAAATGTTTGCAAACACAACTCTCATTTTTCATTTTTTTCATCATCCGTCGCACGAAGTGCTATGGATGACAGGTCATACGGAGCGTAAGCGGAGTGCTTCATAGCGGAATGAAATGGCTTGCCGCGGCGTAATGAAATGAAGACGGGAGCTGCTTCATATTTGCGAAAGCAAATGCTTCAGCCGTCTTCGCCCTGCGGGCTACGCCGTGCCAAGTCTGGCAAGGCGGATTATGAAGCACGCCTGACGGCGTATGAAGCGGCACTGCGTGCCATGAAGCGCACCTTCGGTGCATGAAGCGAAGCCTTTTCAGGCTTCATTCACCATTTTTGCGAAGCAAAAATGGTGGGGGTTACGTAACTTGTCAGCGAACTTTGCTCTCAAAGATTTTTACGCTCAAATAATAGAAAATTTTGTTGTCGCAATACCTGATATGATAGAGAG
Source organism: Lentisphaeria bacterium (assembly GCA_017502435.1). Classification (GTDB taxonomy): domain Bacteria; phylum Verrucomicrobiota; class Lentisphaeria; order Victivallales; family Victivallaceae; genus RGIG5270. The sequence goes on along the minus strand of JAFVUZ010000001.1, from coordinate 145 downwards.
TTGCAGAATTACGAAAAAAGTCTCATTCCACAATCACCTCGCAGGTAATATACCATATCCTGCAGATGTTTACAACTGCAGTTTGGGACTATCATTCTTTAATATTGTACTTTTTTACAAAAAGTTTCAAATTGCTTTTGGCAAT
>JAFVUZ010000245.1 GCA_017502435.1 Lentisphaeria bacterium | reverse complement strand
TATGGCAGCTTTTCCCGATAGTTTTGTCAGAACATGATCCGGCATGGAAAAACTTTTATGCTGATGAAGAAAAATTGTTACAAAAGCATTTCGGTAAAACTGCAGTAAGGATTCGGCATATCGGCAGCACTGCAGTGGAAGGTCTGCTGGCAAAGCCGACCGTTGACATATTGTTGGAAATTGCGGATAATGCTGATCTTGCAGCAGTCCGGCAGTTGGCAATCGAATGTGGTTATACGGTCATGGAAGAAACAACAGTTCCGGAATATCGTCTTGATTTGTGCAAAGGTTATACGCCGTTGGGGTTTGCAGAAAAAGTTTTTCATTTGCATATCCGCCATTTAGGGGATTGGGATGAACCGTGTTTTTGCGAATATCTGAAGCAACACCCCGATAAAGCAAAAGAATATGCCGCTTTGAAAACCAAGTTGCAAAAACAATTCAAGCACGACCGCGACGCCTATACCGAAGCCAAAGGCGAATTTATCCGCACTTGCGTAAAAGCCGCCCGCCGGCAAGGTTAAACACCTTGCACTGAATCAGGGACACCATGAAACAATACCGTTTGCCGGATGTTCTTTCCGCCATTGGATAAATTCAGGATATGTTTTGACGTCATCTGCGATCACTGCCTGATAATATTCAATACCCATAATGTGTTCATCATCCGGCGTGAGGTATTTGAGTTCCAGAATGGTGCGTCGTGTTTCGGGTGTTAAAACAGCGTTGATCCTTTCGGCAACATTTTCAAAATATCCGTCAAAGTGCGAGCCTTTCAAGATTTGGATCATATCTATCTACCACTCTTCGTTATCGTGCATAAACCAGATATGAAATTCCAGACAGGCTTCTTCTGTATCTGCAAGATTGCGGTATTCCATGCGGCTAACAGCTGAATTGGCACAAATCTTTTGAATGGCTTTGAAACTTTCAACAATATCCAATTTATCAGTATAAATATGAAAATCAATATCCCGGTGCTTCATCAATAATCCCATCGCCATGGAGCCGACCTGATTTACCGTGGCTCCGATGGATTCCCAAGCCTGCCGGACACCGCTTTTTTCAATGACCTGCAAGGCTTTTTCAAGATTGTTTTGAGCAATGACTTCAATATCGTTTATTTCCATAACAACTGCCTTTATTTGAACTTTTGATAATATACCATCTCCCGCAGGCGTTTACAACTGCAGAAGACAAAATAATCAGCGATTGGCATAGTTCCCGTACAATTTCTTTTCCGGAACAGAATAACGCATTGTTAAACCACCGCCGTTTGCGTGGCGGTTATTGTAGAAATAATAGGGCTTTGGCCAGCCATAGTCAGAATAGTGCAAGGGACCGAAATTCTTGTCCTCGTTGACATCTGTCCGGTTCAAAACAAAGTTATATCCGTGCTTTTTGCGGAATTTTTCAAAATCCTCCTTTGAAACATTACAGCTCCATTCCGCATAGTTCGTTAAAAAACCACTTCCGCCTTTGATTTCAAAATTATAAGCTCCGGCAGGGAAAAATCTCTCCTGCATGAAACTTGGCATATCGTAGCCGATCGGCAGCTTATTGCCGGTAAAAGCGTAATCAGTAACCTCATGGATCATAGAAATAAAAAATAACAGCACGCCGGCAATGATGCCGGTAATTCCGAAGGAGTTTCCTTTTTCATGTTTTTTGAAAGGGCGGAAATATATTGCAGCAGCTGGTATCAAAAACAACGGAATAAAATAATACTTTATATTGATCCCGAGAAAATAGCAGGATTTACCAACCCAAAAAGAGATCAACCTCAAAGCCGAAAATATGATCAATACGATCCCGCTCCAAATCAAAGTACTTTGTTTTCTGGAAAAGCCTGCCGGTTCTGAAACAGTATCTTTTTTTATCATGCGTTTCCAGTTGTAAAAAAGTAATCCCCCGTAAATCAATGGCAGGATTATCCAACTCCCAACCGGAGAAAGGACGATAATAAAAGGTGCAAAAATAAGCATCAGCAAAAGCCATGCAGTACC
>JAFVUZ010000244.1 GCA_017502435.1 Lentisphaeria bacterium | reverse complement strand
GATGAAAACCACGGCCCCATCTACAAATCTGAAATCGCTCCCTATGTCACCGCCGGCAAAACTCTTATGTGCTCACACGGTTTTGCTTACGTTTTCGGCGAAATCGTTCCCCCCGCTGACGTTGACGTCATCATGGTCGCTCCCAAAAGCCCCGGTACCGAAGTTCGCAAACGTTTCGTTGAAGGTTTCGGCGTTCCCGGTTTGATCGCTGTCCGTCAGAACTGCTCAGGCAAAGCCCGTGAAGTTGCTCTCGCTATCGCCAAAGCTGAAGGTCTTACCCGTGCAGGCGTTCTCGAATGCACCATGGAACAGGAAACCTACGAAGACCTCTTCGGTGAACAGAACGTTCTCTGCGGCGGGACTGTTGACCTCATGAAATACGGTTTTGAAGTTCTTACCGAAGCCGGTTATCCCCCCGAAATGGCTTACTTTGAATGCGTCCACGAAGCAAAACTCATCGTTGACCTCATCTACGAAGGCGGTATCCAGCGCATGAACCAGGTCATCTCCAACACTGCTGAATGGGGTGAATATGACAACGGTCCCTTCATTCTGCCCGCAGACGTCAAAGAACGCATGAAAGAATCTCTCCGCCGCATCGAATCAGGCGAATTTGCTGAAAAATGGCTCAAAGAAGCACGCAGCGGTTATCCTGTCCTCAAAGCAAAACGTGAAGGTCTCGGCGAACACGAAGTCGAAATCGTCGGCAAACGCATCCGCAGCCTCTTCGAAAAGAAATAATCTCTTTGTAAGAGGATGATGCTTTCGGGGAGAGAGGAAAAACTTTTTTCTTGATTAAAAGAAAAAAGATTTTTCCTCTCTCCCCGAACCCCACTCTCCTTTTCAAAAAAGAAAAGTTTACTTTTTTACAGCTTATGCAAGCTCTGTCGTAAATGGCAGAGCTTTTTTTATGTCCTATATGTCTTATCCGGCAAAATTTTACAAATGGCTGTGTACTGAACATGGACTGATAATAAAAAAAATGAGAGGTTTGGGGTATAGTATTTTGCGCAAGCAAAATACGGCAATACCCCAATATGGCGAAGTCCGCCGAAAAATGCTTGACACCACATAGCAACACGCCATATGCGTCAGCGTAACATCGCACCGGGTCGTACCCGGCGCCGTAATGCAGGGGCGGCACAAGCCCCTGCTAAAATCAGTTCATGTTTACAGAACTTTTTTATCTGTTTATTTGCAAAAACATCTGCAAACTAAAGTTCCTTAACTTCCTTACTCTCCCTATCTTAAACATTTTCAACTACTGACAGAGAATAGGTTGTTGAACCGCCAATTTCACGGCGGATCTCAAGAATATTTGTGCCTTCCAAGCATGCAAAATCCTTAAAATTATCAGCTGATATTTCATTACCGTTGAGAGTAAGAGCAAAATTACTATCCGCTCCGCCGTTGAATTTCAGAGAAACGGCTTCATCGGCATTGAACTTGACAAAATCAACAGTATCTGCAAAATCACAACTGCCCTCACCTGCCATCCAGCCCTTGTACTCTTCGTCCATATCCCATTTGTACGCTTTTTTGGCGGTATCATCGCCAAGTTCATGCTTTTTGCTGACAAAAATATCCACAGTATTGCCGAGATTCAAAACTTCAACAGTATATTTTTCCGGCAATGCCGCAACCACGGCTTCATAATTTGAATCAGTACAGGCAATAGTACCTTTGCCGCTGACGACCTCAAGGTTTATCGGAGCATGCTGTTTCAGAATAAGGGTTCCGTTAAGGACAAATTTATCTTTGCCTTCTCCGAAATCCATGATATATTCCGTTCCGCCAGTCAGCAGTAATGTCGCATCTTTGGCGATTGTTAAAGTATCGTTGTGTTTGGTTCCGTAATATGAGATTGCAGAATTAAAACCTTTTTTGATATTCACGATATTGAATTTATCAATATGTGTCCGCAAAGAACTTGAAGAAAGATTAAAAGTTGACTTTAACAATTCTTCACCATGTACGGAATCGTCAACATGGGAATCAGTCATATTGACAGTTTTAAATCCCCATACCGCACCGGCAATATACACATTATTTTTCATGGTTAAAGTACCGTTATTGGTAAAATATTCTCCATCCTGATAAGTATTACATTTAATGGAACCTGTTGTACGCACATTATTTTCCAGCGTAACATTTTTGAAATATCTGATGCTGACACCACCGCTATAATCATTTATTACGACATTATTTTTTACTTTCAAAGTACCTTTGGCAATGAAATTATAAGTTTTGTCGTTATCATAAGTTTCATATTCTCCGGCGGAAAGTCTGCCGACGGTCAAGGTTGCATTCACGCCTTTTTTGCTGTAACCTGAAATGCTGACATTGTCAAAATAATTAACTCTGCCGAGTGTATGGTCTTTGCCGTCAGTAATCGAGGCGGTGAATTTACCGAAAGTTTTGTCGATTTGTACGACATCAGCATTTTCCCGTCCGGAAAAACCGCCGGAGAAATAATAATTAATCGGCATATCTGAATCAGTTACAGTTACGGTTTTGAAACCTGCAACTGAACCTCCGATATCAGTATCGGAAATTTTCACTGTACCAACAGAAGTTCTGTTCCAAACTACCTGCTCCAAGCCGTTAAATTGACCATAAATATCATAGCCGTCAATCTGAGATATGGAGTAGCGTATATCTTTTAAGCCTTTGATTGTTACAGATTTATAACCGTTGATAGTACCGAGTTTGTATTCGTTGTCTTTTGAGGCATTTTTGTCAATAACTGCACTGAATGAGCCTGTGGCTTTGACATCATATTCCAAATAAGTGCGATTTGCGGAAGTGGAGTATTCATTACCATAAGTATATGAAGAAACATAAATTGTTTTGTAAAAACTTGCCCAGGTGCTTTTCTCCAGATAACCGATACAGCCATTGACATAAGCATTGGTCAACTTGACAGTTTTGTAACCGATAAGTCCCGGCTCGCCGCTCTTGCCTGATTCGTGAACTTTTATATTTGTTCCGGTAAAAGAACCGGTAACTTTGCCTTTGGTAATATTTTCCTGTGTCTTGGTAATGATTTTATCATCAGAAGTTTCATAGCTCCAAGTCTTTGTTTCAACAAAATCGGTAGTAAGATAAACATCGTTGAAAGCGGAATTTTTTGCAGTAACAGTTTTTACACGGGCAAGAGAACCGAAAACAGAACTGTTTTCCACCACAGCGTTGCCGGTCATTTTGTCTGTATCAATGAAAACAATGTATCCGCTTTGAGTGCCTTGCTGTCTGTCGTAAAAATAATTGCTGTAATCCTTTTTCTGCATTTGATTACCGCCATCGACACCTTTGACTTCGGATTCAACAATTTTGTAATTCAAATATCCGCTGATGTCGCAGATATCTGAATTTTTAACATTGGCAGTTCCCTTGGAGTTATATTCATAACCGGAATCATCTTCACGGGAAGTTCCGCCTAAGATACTGACTAATTGAGGGATAGTTGTATTCTCAATATTCACATTGAGAAAGTTATTGAAATACATATTTTTTGTATGGACTGTAAACTCGACATCTTTAAAATTCAGATTATTTTTGGCTTTGTAATCCTGCGGATTTTTGTGCTTGTCTGCATCATAATACGACCGGATTCTGACCCCGTGTGTTGAAAAATTGCCGATATTGACATTTTTGTCAAGCACAAAAATATTATCATTCCAATAATCTTTGTTCAAAACAGCATCGGAATTGTAATATGCGAGAGCCTCATCAAGAGTTTTGAAAGCATTTTCCCCGTATTTCAGTTCCACCCCCTCATAAGAACCAAGTTGTTTTCCCTCTGTGAATGTGCTTTTGACAAAAATGAAATTAGCCATACAAGTCTCCTTTCTGAGCAAAAAAACTTTTTCAACAAATATACAAAAGCATGTTTTTTTTAAAAATCAATTCAAAAAATGAATTTTTTTTATTTTTTGTTCCATTAAACATTTTTTCTGCATGGGAAGCACATTTTCCGGAAATATTTTTATACTTTATTACTTTTCTTCTTGAAAAATCAGTAAAAAAAATGTATATTAAGGAAGATAAAAAAATAATATAAGGAGATTGTTCTTATGAACACTGAAGTTTTGATCATGCCATGCCTCGATATGCAGAACGGCAGAGTCGTCAAAGGAGTTCACTTTGTTGACATCAATGATGCAGGAGATCCCGTTGAATGTGCAAAAGCATACTGCAAAGCAGGTGCTGATGAACTCGCCATGCTCGATATTTGTGCAACTGTCGAAAACCGCGGAACCCTCCTCGAAGTTGTCCGCAAAGTCGCCGAAGTCTGCACCGTTCCACTTACCATAGGCGGCGGCATCAACTCCGTTGAAAGTGCCCGTGCTGTTCTCGAAGCAGGTGCCGACAAAGTTTCAATCGCAAGTGCCGGTTTCCGTGACCCGCAGCTTTTGAAAGACCTTATCAAAGAATTCGGTGCAGAAAAAATCACTGTCGCCATCGACGTTGACAAAAACGACGATTTGCCATCCGGCTATGAAGTTTATATCGACGGCGGCAGAACTCCCACCGGTTATGACGCTCTCGAATGGGCTCTCAAAGTCGATTCTCTCGGCATCCCCGTCATCCTCCCGACTTCCAAAGCAGGCGACGGTGCCAGAACCGGTTATGATTTGCCGATAATCAAACTCATGCACCAGAAATGCAAAGCCAAAATCGTCGCTTCCGGCGGTGCAGGCAAACTTGAAGACTTCCTTGCCGCTGCCGATGCCGGTGCAAGCATTCTTCTTGCCGCCTGCGTTTTCCACTTTCACCTGATCGACATTCCTGAACTCAAAGAGTTCCTCTGGAAGAGCGGTTATCAGGTAAAACGCTGAACTGAAAGGTTTTTTTGATGGCAGAGTTTGTACACCTTCACGTCCATACCCACTACAGTCTGCTCGACGGTGCATGCCGCTGTTCCGATCTTGCAAAACTGGCAAAAGAATACAATATGCCCTCTATCGCAATGACCGATCACGGCTTTGTCGGCGGGGCACAGGATTTCTATAAATCATGCAAAAAAGAGGGTATCAGACCCATTATCGGATGCGAGGCGTACATCTCTCCAACAACCCGTTTTGACCGCAATGCGATGATCGACCATATGCGTGGTTATCACCTCGTGCTGCTGGCAAAAAATGAAACCGGTTATCTGAGTTTGTGCAAACTCATCTCTGAGGCATACCGCAACGGCTGGTATTACAAACCGAGAATCGACAAAGAACTTCTCGACCAATACCATGACGGTCTGATTGCACTTTCTGCCTGTATCGGCGGAGAAATTCCGAACAAACTCATAAACAGCGACTTTGCCGGTGCGGAAAAAGCCATCTGCGAATACGCCGAAATCATGGGCAAAGGCAATTTCTACCTCGAAATCATGGACCACGGCATGAAAGAGGAGACCATTGCCAATAAACTCCTCATTGAATACTCAAAAAAATTCGATCTTCCGCTCGTGGCAACCAACGACGTCCACTATCTCAAAAAAGAACACGTCCCCGCTCACGAAATAATGCTCTGCATCCAAACCCAGACAAAATTGGACGACCCCAAACATTTCTCATTTCCGACTCCCGAATTTTATTTCAAAAGTCCCGATGAAATGTACGAACTTTTCAAGGAAGTTCCGGAATCATTGAGCAACACTCTCGTTATTGCCGAACAGTGCGGTTTTGATTTCAAATACGTTCCCGAAGTCAACCACTATCCGCAGTACAAACTGCCAGACGGCACTGTCCCCGGCAAAGAATTTCTCCGTGACATCTGCATCAGAAACATTCCCAAACGTTACGGCTTCGATCCGAATGCTGAAAATCTTACTGAATTTCAACAGCAGCTGCTCGAACGTATGGATTATGAACTCGGTATTATCGACAGAACTCATTACTGTTCCTACTTTCTGGTAGTCAGCGACTTTATCCGTCATGCCAAAAGTCAGGATATTCCGGTAGGTCCCGGCCGCGGTTCCGGTGCGGGCAGTCTGGTGGCATTTCTGACAGAAATCACCGACATCGATCCGCTGCGTTACAATTTGCTGTTTGAACGATTCCTCAACCCTGAACGTGTCAGTCCGCCGGACTTTGATATTGACTTCTGCGAAAACCGCCGTACCGAAGTTATTGATTACGTCCGCCACAAATACGGCGAAAATTCCGTTGCCCAGATTTGTACCTACGGAGCCCTCAAAGCCAAAGCGGTCATCAAAGACGTCGTTCGCGTAATGGGATTCGATTTTGAACACGGCGACAGACTTTCAAAACTTATCCCCGAAGAGCCCAAAATGACTCTCCAAAAAGCTCTCGATATGTCTGCCGACCTCAAAAAACTCTACGAAACTGAAGACTGGGTCAAAAAAGCATTCGACTCCGCCATGGTTATTGAAGGTCTGAACCGCCAGCTCGGAATCCATGCGGCGGGCGTCATTATCGGCGACCAGGAACTTGACAACCTCGTTCCGCTCGGCAGAGGTGCCAAAGGCGAAATCATTACACAATTCACCTCTGTTCCATGCGAAGAATTGGGACTTTTGAAGATGGACTTCCTCGGATTGCGGACTTTGACAATCATTCACAATGCCCTGAAAATGATTGAAAAAAATCACGGCCACCGTCCCGATATGTCAAAAATACCGCTCGATGACCAGAAAACTTTTGACCTGCTCCGGAGGGGCGATACCATTGCCGTGTTCCAGTTGGAATCCGGAGGTATGCAGAATCTCTGCCGGAACTTCGGTGTGGATACTCTTGAACACATTATCGCTCTGCTGGCTATTTACCGTCCCGGTCCAATGCAGTTCATTCCGACCTTCATCGCCCGCAAAAAAGGTCTCGAAAAAATCGAATATGAACACCCGAAAATGGAACAGTATCTTGCCGAAACATACGGCATCATGCTTTATCAGGAGCAGATCATGCAGATCGTTCAGGTTTTGGCAGGTTTCAGCCTCGGCGGTGCAGACATTCTCCGCCGTGCCATCGGTAAAAAGAAAGAGGATGTCCTCAAACAGCAGAAAGCAAAATTCATTCAGGGCTGCTGGGATACCAACCAGATTCCCGAAGAAGTCGCCAATATCGTCTGGGATAATATCGAAAAATTCGCCGGTTACGGTTTCAATAAATCCCACTCCGCAGCATACGCTTTTGTCTCCTATCAGACGGCATGGCTCAAAGCGAATTATCCGGTTGAATTTATGGCGGCAGTGCTTACGGGCGAACTTTCCGATGCAGAAAAGATTGCCTTTTTGATCAATGCCTGCAAAGAAATGGATATAAATATTCTGCCGCCGGATGTCAATTTCAGCGATATTCAATTCGGTACTGACAACGGCTCCATCCGTTTCGGGCTCGGTGCTATCAAAGGCGTCGGCGAAGCCGCTTCCAGCAAAATCATTGAAGCCCGTGAAAAGGGCGGCAAATTCAAATCATTTCAGGATTTCTGCGAACGCTGTTACGATGCCGTCAACAGCCGCATGATCGAACACCTTGCCAAAGCCGGAGCTTTTGACTCCCTGGGACTCCGCCGCTCACAGGTACTGGCGATTTCCGAAGACATGATGCGTTTCTCTGCCTCAAAAGCCAAAGATATCGCAGCCGGTCAGGCATCACTTTTTGACTTGCTCGGCGGTGACGACGGTGCAATTGACAACGGCTGCAATGTGCCGATTCCGGATATTCCTGAATTTGATATGGACGATATTCTTAAAAGCGAAAAAGAACTCCTCGGCTTTTACGTCACCGGACATCCGATGCAGCAGTACTCTCCGGTAATCAATGCCGTTGCCGCTCCGAAACTCCACAATCTTGCCGAACTTGAAAATGATGTTCAGGTGCGGCTCTGCGGCATGGTAAATTCATACAGTCAGAAATTCAGCAAAAATTCCGGTAAACCTTTCGGAATTTTGATGCTTGAAGACCTTGATACCACCGTTGAATGTATGCTTTATGAGCGTGCTATCAAATCAATGAATGAAAAACAGCTGACTCTCTCAACCGGAATGCCGCTGATTATCAACGGTACATTGAGCCGCAAGGAAGAAGGTGAACCGCCGCGTATCATCGTTGACTCAGTAGAGGAACTCGTGCAGACTCTGCCGTCACAGATAAATACTGCATTTCTGTTTCTCAACGAATGTGATATTTCACAGACTGCTCTGCAGGCAATTCACAGCAAACTTACCGGTAATCCCGGAGAAACTCAAATCACCATCTGCTGTACGACCGATGATAAACATTATGCTTTCATTGATACAGACTGCAAAGTGAATTTCACTTTTGAACTTATGAAAGAACTGCAGGCAATTCTCGGCGAAAAAAATGTCAGACTCAAAGGCAAATTCTTCCGCAATGAAGCAAAGCCGCGCCGCTTCTTCAAAAAAGAAAATGCTGACGGCGAACCCGCCGAAAAAAAATAAAAAATGAACCGCCTTGCTAAAAAAATCAAATCAATTTACCGTTTTATCACTTTCAGAAAAAAAGTTTTTTTTGAAGGTGTACGTGACGGTATTCCTATCGGGCTCGGATATTTTGCTGTCGCTTTTTCACTCGGATTCACCGCCAGAGAAGCGGGGCTGACTGCGTTTCAGGGTTTTCTTGCAAGTCTGCTCAACAATGCTTCCGCCGGTGAATACGCAGGTTTTACGGTCATCAGAGAAAATGCTCCTTATTGGCAGATGGCAGTAATGATTCTCATTGCCAATGCCCGTTATTTGTTGATGAGCTGTGCGTTGAGCCAGAGATTTTCACCGGAAACAAAGTGGTATCACCGCATTTTTATCGGCTATGATACGACTGACGAACTTTTCGGCATAACCATTGCCCGCAAAGGGAATGTCGAACCGAAATATTTTTACGGAGCCATGCTCTGTGCCGTACCGGGCTGGTCAATAGGCACACTGCTTGGAGTTATTGCAGGAAATATCCTGCCGGAAAGAATTGTTTCCGCTCTCGGAGTTGCACTTTTCGGAATGTTTATTGCCATCATCATCCCACCTGCCCGTGAAAATAAAATCATCCGGGGGGCTGTGATTTGCAGTTTTGTATGCAGTTATGGTGCAAGCGTTCTGCCGTATCTTTCAAAATTGTCAGAAGGCACCAGAATCATGATACTGACAGTGGTGCTTTCGGTGCTTGCGGCAATCTTTTTCCCAATCAATGAGGAAACGGCAGATGAAAAATAATCCCTATATTTACATATTGATAATGAGTGCAGTTACTCTTGCCATCCGCATTCTGCCGCTGACATTGATCCGCAAACAGATCAAAAACCGCTTCATACGTTCATTTTTGTATTATGTTCCTTATATCACGCTTTCAGTTATGACTTTCCCAGCCATAATGAATACCACAAAGTCTCCGGCAACCGGTCTTGCCGCACTGCTTCTCGGAATAGTTGCCGCATGGTTAAAAGCGGGGCTTTTTCCGGTTGCGATCCTCTGCTGTGTCACGGTTTTCATTCTCGAATTTTTCCTGTGATTTTTTTTGCAGGTGACTGCCGCATCGGGAACATAACGTACACAAAAAAGGGGACTTATGCAGTCCCCGATGAATACAAATAATTTTTATCAGATATTTCCGCTGTCAACAGAAAAAGTTGTTTTGCTGCCTTCGCGTATTTTAAGCGGCATATCGTGAGATTTGAACGGAATAAGCAGAATTGTCCAATTGGTATAACTGCTGGATGCTTCAATACCGCTGATGACTTTTTCGGGTGAACGATCAGCCGCTTTGAGAATGTTGAACGCAAAACGGCCGTAACCTGAACGGGTAATTTTCTTGAAAAGCGGAATTTCAGGAATTGCAATATTAAGTGAAGTATAAGGCAGCGGGAACGGCAGAACCGGAGTTCCGATCATAATGCTGTTGGCGTCTGTTGCCAATACACCGCAAAGGATTTGTACGATGAACTCGGCATTTTTGGGATCGCGGCTGACGATAAGCCCCTGCGAAGCAAGATGCATTTCAAAAAATCCCTGGACATAAGCCTTGTCAACCTGCGGGGCAAGATAATCATATTCAATAAAAATCTTTTTGCCGCTGTACTCTTTGAAATCTGCATAACCAATACCGTTTTCAATAACAGTTGAAATCAGGAACTGTTCGACTGCAGTTCTGCCGGTATCACTGGTACGGGGAGTTGAACAGCCGCAAGCCATAAAAGCGGCAATCACCAGACTGCACATAAAAAGAAATACACATTTTTTCATAAAAACTTCCTTTTTTGAATTGTTAAAAATTTGAAAGAATAATTTAACATTGAAAAATAAATTTGTCAAGTGATAGAAAATAAAAATAATTATTATTTTCATATCAATAAAAAAAATCATACTTTTTTTACAAAAATATTTGACTTTTCGGGGACATCATGCTAATATATACCAGACATTGAAAATCTGATATATATCATGACAAAAACGGACAAACTTTTCAATTCAGTAAAACAGCAGATAATCGACGGAATTTACTCTCCCGGCGATAAATTTCCCGGGGGGCGTAAATTTGCCGCCGACTGCAATATTTCATATCTTACTGCAAATAATATACTTCAGCGTCTGGAACATGAAGGTTTGCTGATCCGTTATCCCCGCAAAGGTTCATTTGTTTCTATGTCGTCAGTTCCGCAGACAAAAACTGCTGAACCGCTCAAAGCCGGATATTTTGTCAATGTCAAAGAGAATTTTTTCGGCGGTTTTTTCAAAGAACTGCTGGCCCTGACATCAAATCACAACATTTACAATATTCCGCTCGATATGTCGCCGACATCGATTGCAACGACACCTGAAAAATTTCAGGCCTGGATGGCTGGTATTATGAGCAAAAATTTCAACTCAATAACGATTTATGCCGACCGCCATTTCCCCTACCGTGAACTGAAAAAATATGAACATTTGCTCAACCAGATAAATTTCATTTATTATGACAGTTCTGCTGTTGAATTTCCCAATGCAAACTTTTTTACCGTAGATATGGAGGAAGTCGGCTACCTCGGAGCAAAACATCTTTTTGACTGCGGTGCAAAAAATATCTTCCTTGATACTATCATGAATCTGACTCCGTCATACCGGATACAGATGGGCTTGAAACATGAAGATCATGAATTCATGATCCTCCGCGGCATAGAACGTGCTTTCAAAGAATACAATATGGATTTCTGGAAAAATTTTCAATCTTTTTCCAACCGTGAACTCACTGAATCAGATTACATCCATTTGATGAAAGACAAAAAAATTGACGGTTTTTTCTCCATAAACAACTGCCATTTTGAACACATCTGCTATGCGGCAAAAGCATTGGATCTGAAAATGGGAAAAAACATACACTGCGTCGAAACCAGCAACTCAATCTGGCACAATATTTATACCCCGCCGGTCAGTACAATTTCTTTCAACGAAACAGAAATCGCACGGCTCACCGCCAAAGCAATCATCGAAAAACAACACGGAATCCGTGTCAATATAAAACCTGAGCTTGTAACAAGATCACATCAAGGAGAAAAATCATGAAACAACTCAAAATCGTACACATCGGAGCCGGTTCCGGCTTCGTACTCGCCATCGCACGTGAACTTCTCACCCACGAGATGTTTGACAATGCACTCTTCTATCTGACCGATCCGGCACCGGACCGCCTCAAATCCGCTTACGAAGCAGTCACTGCCGAACTCGCAAAAAAACCCAACCACATCACCGTCAAATGTTTTGAAAAAAATACCTACGCCCTCCCCGATGCCGATTATGTCATCACCTCATGCGAACCCAACCGCTATGACAACTGGTATCACGATCTGTATATCCCGGAACAGTTCGGCTGCTATCAGGTCAAAGGCGAAAACGGTGCTCCCGGCGGTATTATCCATGCCACCAGAAATATCATCATGTTCAAACAGATCCTTGCTGACATGAAACGCCTCTGCCCCAAAGCATGGCTCCTCAACTTCACCAACCCGATGTCATTTCTCTGCACTTATTTCAAAAACTACTCCGATATCCGTTCCCTCGGCTTCTGCCATCAGGTTCACGGTTCATTCGGCGTTATTGCTGAAATGCTCGGCTGGCAGCCCGGCGATCTCGAAGTCATTTCCGCAGGTGTCAACCACTTGAACTGGCTTTTTGACGTCCGTGTCAAAGGTACCCGTGAACCCATCATGGAAGAATTTCTCGATAAAGTACGCAACTCAAAATACTGGCATCAGCGTTTCAAAAACATTCCCGAACAGAATTTCACCCTGAAAGTCCTCGAAACTTTCAATATGTATCCTGTCGGGTATGATGACCACATCATTGAATACATGCCCTTTTTCTGGACCAAAGAAGAATGGGACAAATACGGAATCCACTCTCTCACAGAAACTTACCGCAACCTCGCAGCGAAAAAATCTCACATTCTCGAAGTTCAGCGTCTGCTCGGTAAAGAATATACCAAACCGCCTTTCCCTGCCGATCCCAACCACCCGTATTATGCAGAAAAACCCTGTGCCGCCATTATCGCTCTGGAAACCAATACGCCGACCTATTTTGATGCAATCAACATCAAAAACAACGGTGCAGTCGGCAACCTGCCCGATGATGTTATCCTCGACGTTCCCGCTCTCTGTATCGGCGGAGAAGTCCGCAGTATTCATGTCGGCGACCTGCCCGACGGTCCGCTTGAAATCTGCCGCCGCCAGACTCATCTGCATGAAATGCTCTCTCATGCGGTTGAAAACTGCGATAACTCTCTCATGGTGCAAATCCTTTGCCTCTGCCCGTACATTACCAGCGTAACTCAGGCAGAAAATATCTGGAAAGCATATAAAGAATACTACAAAGATTACCTGCCAGGTTTCTGATAAACATAATATCAACCCCGTTAAAAAACACGCTCAAGCCGGAGCTGCATACGGCACATCCGTATGCAGCCCTCCGGCGGGGCTGATGTGGACGCTGATGCGGTTGGCCGTCAACTGCAATGCAGTCAAAAACACTCTCCCAAAACTCCCAAAACTCCCAAAACTCCCACTCCACCAATCCCCTACTGCCGCCCGCAAAAAGATTTTTCAGCAACAGTTTCAATAACTTTTAATTTTTCCTCTTGTATTTTTCATATTTCAAGGTAAATTATAGTGATTTATATTATATAATAAAATAAGGACACTTACGGATTATGAAAAATATTCTGCAGGAACGTTTGAATGCAAAAACCGTTATCTTTGACGGTGCAATGGGAACTGAACTTTACAAACACAACTTTTTTGTCAATGTTTCATACGAAAACCTCTGTCTGACCGCCCCAAAAGCAGTACAGGAAATCCATCAGGCATACAAAGATGCCGGTGCTGAAGTGCTTACAACCAACTCTTACGGTGCGAATTTTGCCAATTTGAGCAAATTCGGGCTCGGCGACAAAGTTGCAGAAATCAATACTGCCTCGGTTCAGCTCGCCCGCAAAATCGCAGGTGATGCCATCATAGTTGCAGGCTCTATCGGCCCTGTTGATATTGCAGATGACATCAACGCCGTTGAAATGCTCTCACAGCAGCTCAAAGCATTGCTCAATGCCAATGCTGACTTCATCATTTTTGAAACAACCGGCAAAAAAAGAGATATTGCCAGAATTCTTGAAACAGCGGAAAATTACGGTGATTTCCCCTATGTTTTGAGCTGTGTTTTTGACATTGAAGGCAATCTCAAGGACGGAACTTGTGCCGAAGATATTTTCAAAATGATTGAGCAAAGTGCTGTCAAACCGACGGCTTTCGGAATGAACTGCGGTCTCGGCCCCGATGAAATGCTCAACTCTTTTGAAAAAATCGTCAAAATCTGCCCCCTCCCCATCATCGTTCAGCCCAATGCCGGTTTGCCCAAAAATGTCGGCGGCAGAACTATCGCCATGTGCAGTCCGGAATATTTTACAACTTATGCCATGCGTTATCTCGCCCTCGGTGCCAAAGGTATCGGCGGATGCTGCGGCACAAATCCTGCAGATATTGCTGACATGGCACGCAGTATCAATCCGCTTGCCAAAGCTCAATCAAACAAAAATATTTTCGCCTCTGTGGAGGAAAATCCGGGCGTCGAAGCCAAAAACTTTGCCGACCGCTCATCTTTTGCCGCAAAACTTGCCGCAAAACAATGGGTTTGCAATATTGAAATCGTTCCCCCGCAGGGATATGCTCTGGAAAACACCATTGCCAAAGCGATCCAATGCCGCGAAGCAGGTTTTGACGCAATCAATATTCCCGACGGGCCCCGTGCAAGTTCACGCATTTCCGCTATTGCAACTTCATGTCTGATCCAGCAGCAATCAGGTATTGAAACCATTCTTCACCAGTGCTGCCGTGACAAAAATCTTATCGGTATGCAATCCGATCTGCTCGGATGTGCCGCTCTCGGTATCAACAATATCCTTTTCATTACCGGAGACCCTCCGAAACTCGGTGATTATCCTTTTGCATCCGGCGTTTTTGATATTGACTCAATCGGGCTCATTAAAATACAGAACCGTCTCAATCACGGTCTCGACCTGATCGGCAAGCCAATTCCAACTCCAACCGCCGCCGTTATCGGTGCCGGTGCCGACCCCAATGCTATTGATATGGAGCGTGAAATCCGCCGCACCCGTGAAAAAATCGAAGCCGGTGCAGAATATATTGTAACTCAACCGGTTTTTGATCCCGATGCTCTTTTGCGTTTCATCGACAACGTTCCGGAGCTGCAGACGATTCCGGTTATCGCGGGTATCTGGCCGCTGGCAAGTCTCCGCAATGCCGAATTTATGAAAAATGAAGTCCCGGGTGTCACCGTTCCCGACCATGTTATTGAACGCATGAGCCGGGGAAAAACCAAAGATGAACAGCTCGATTCCGGTATCGCCATTGCCAAAGAGTCTATCGAAAAAATCCGCCACGCCGTCGCCGGAGTCCAAATCAGTGCTCCTTTCGGCAAAGTTGAAATCGCCATCCGCGTCATCCGTTGAAAGGAATTTTTATGAATAACAAACGTACTCCTCTGCTTTATGCCGAACTTGCAAAACGCATTCTCATTCTCGATGGTGCAATGGGGACAATGATCCAGACTTTCAAACCGTCGGAGGAGGACTTCAGAGGCTCTGTTTTTACCGATCATCCTATTCCGCTCAAAGGAAACAATGATGTTCTCAATATCACCCGTCCGGATATCATCAAAAACGTTCATGCCCAATATCTTGCAGCAGGAGCTGACATTATTGAAACCAATACTTTCAACTCCAATATGGTCTCTCAACGCGAATACGGATTGCAGGACAAAGTTTATGAAATCGCCTTTAACGGTGCCAGAATCGCCGCCGAAACTGCCGCTGAATTTACCACTGCCACAAATATTCCACGCTTTGTGGCAGGTTCTGTCGGTCCGACCGGGAAAACGCTCTCGATGTCGCCTGACGTCAATGATCCTGCATTCAGAGATTTGACTTTCGACGAAATGGCAGACTCCTACAAGCCCGGCATTGAAGGGCTTATTGACGGCGGTGCGGATATTATTCTTATTGAAACGGTTTTTGACACTCTCAATGCCAAAGCCGCCGCGTATGCAGCTCAAAAAGTTTTTGAAGAAAAAAACATTTTTCTCCCTGTAATGTTTTCAGGAACTGTCAGCGATGCCAGCGGCAGACTGCTGGCCGGTCAGAATACTGAATCTTTTCTCATCTCTGTAAGTCATGCTCCGACTCTTCTTTCCATCGGATTCAATTGTGCCCTCGGTGCAGAGGAAATGCGTAAATTCATTGAAGAACTTGCCGCCAAAGCCAACTGCTTTGTCAGTGCTCACCCCAACGCCGGACTCCCCGATGAACTCGGCCGTTACCACCAGACTCCGGAAAAAATGGCAGAAATTATCCGCAATATGGCTCTTGACGGACTGCTCAATATCGTCGGCGGATGCTGCGGCACAAATCCGGACTTCATCCGTGCCATCGCTTTGGCTGTCAAAGATCTTCCGCCCCGCAAAATCCCGGCAATCACTCCAAAACTCCGCCTCGCCAATCTCGACAGCGTAGTTGTCAGCGACGAACTCCCCTTCCTCAACGTCGGAGAACGGGCAAATGTCGCAGGCTCAAAAAAATTCCTCCGTTTGATGAAAGAACGGAACTTCGATGAAGGTTTGCGTATCTGCCGCAGCCAAATCGAAAACGGAGCTCAGATCCTCGATGTAAATATGGATGATGCCATGCTCGATTCAGAAGAAGTCATGGAAACTTTTCTCCTCAATCTCGCCTCCGATCCCGATATTGCAAAAACTCCGATAATGCTCGATTCCTCCCGCTGGGAAGTCATCCGCAAAGGATTGCAATGCATTCAGGGCAAGTGCATCATCAATTCCATAAGCCTCAAAGAAGGCGAAGAGCAATTCCTTGAAAAAGCCCGTGAAGCCAGACGCTTCGGCGCCGCCATCCTCGCTATGGCTTTTGACGAAAAAGGTCAGGCGGATACAGTTGACAGACGCTTTGAAGTCTGTCACCGTATGTACAAACTGCTCACTGAAAAAGCAAATGTCCCCCCCGAAGACATAATTTTCGACCCCAATGTATTCGCCGTAGCAACCGGAATGGAGGAACACCGCTCTTACGGAAAAGATTTCATCGAAGCCGTCCGCCGTATCAAAGAAGCTATGCCGCTGTGTTCAGTTTCAGGCGGTATCAGCAACGTCTCTTTCTCTTTCCGCGGTAATGAAAAAGTCCGCCGTGCAATGCACAGCGTTTTCCTCTATCATGCCATCAAAGCAGGTCTCGGTATGGCTATCGTAAATCCTGCTCAACTCGATATTTATGACGATATTGAACCTGAACTCCGGAACGCTGTCGAAGCTGTAATTTTGAACACCGATCCCGATGCTGATGAAAAACTCCTTGCCATTGCATCCCGCATAAAAAATGAGGCTTCCGAATCTCAAAATGAAATCACCTCCACACCGCAATGGCGTAACGACTCCTGCGAAAAACGTTTGCAGTACGCCCTCATTCACGGTGATAATTCATACCTCAACGACGACCTCGCTGAAGCAATAAAAATTTATCCATCCGCTCTGCAGATAATCGAAGGCCCCCTCATGGACGGTATGCGTGAAACCGGACGGCTTTTCGGTGACGGCAAAATGTTCCTCCCCCAGGTGGTCAAAACCGCACGCACCATGAAACAGGCTGTCGAAATCCTGACGCCCCTCCTCAACGGCGGCGAAAACCGTGAAAAATCAGGTGTCATTGTCCTCGCTACTGTCAAAGGAGACGTTCATGACATCGGCAAAAATATCGTCGGCGTCATCCTCCGCTGCAACAATTACGAAGTTATCGACCTCGGAGTTATGGTCGAAGCCGATAAAATCATTGATGCCGCAAAAACTTACAATGCCGATGCCGTCGGTCTCTGCGGTCTCATTACACCATCCCTCGCAGAAATGGTGAATGTCGCTTCTCTGCTCGAAAAAGGCAATTTTAACATTCCGCTCATCGTCGGCGGTGCAACAACTTCCACTGAACATACGGCTCTGCATATTCAACCGGCTTATCATGCTCCATGTATTCAGGTCAGTGATGCATCACAGATCATTCCAATACTCAATGAACTGCTCAATCCGGCAAAAAAAACCTCTTTCATTGCTTCTCTCTATGAAAAATATGACCGCATCCGCTCTCTTCACACTCAAAAAAACGTGGACTCTTCCGCTCCGGATGCCCCCAAAAATACAACTCCCGCTCCCGCTCCGGTTGATTTTGATCTGCACCTCGTTGAATCATCGCTCGATGACATTCTTCCCTTCATTAACTGGGATGCTTTTTACCATATCTGGGACATAAACGGCAAATCACCCGATGTCAGCAAAGCAAAATCAGAACTCAAAGCCGATGCAGAAGTTCTTCTCAGCCAAAACCTCCTCTCTTTCAAAGCCGTTTTCCGCATTTTCCCCGTCAAATCATACGCCGAAACTGTCGAAATCCTCGGCTCAGACGGCTCAACTCTCGAAAAAATCGTCTTCCCCAGACGTATTCTCCGGAACTCTGCGGTTTCCCTCTCTGATAATCTCGCCGGAAATGATTATCTCGGTATGTTCGCCCTCTCTGCCGGTTTCGGTGCTCAGGAAGCTGCCGATGCCTTCCTCAAAAATAATGACGAATACTCTGCTATGCTCATCAAAACTCTCGCTGAAGCCCTCGCCGAAGCATTCGCTGAAAAACTTCACTGCGACATCATGCAGAAACACTGGAACCTCAAAAATATCATACGCGACCGCAAAGACCTCTTCAACAGCAGCATCTCCGGCCTCCGTATGGCTCCGGGATACCCATCATGCCCCGACCATAAACTTAAACAGCCCATCTTCCGTCTGCTCGATGTCCGCCGCCAAATCGGTATATATCTCACCGAATCCGACATGATGATTCCTGCCGCCTCCATCTGTGCTTTTACTTTCTTTCCAAGTGAAAGAAAGTAAAACAAAGAAAGCTGTTTTC
The DNA here is from genome assembly GCA_017502435.1 of Lentisphaeria bacterium. Classification (GTDB taxonomy): domain Bacteria; phylum Verrucomicrobiota; class Lentisphaeria; order Victivallales; family Victivallaceae; genus RGIG5270. The sequence goes on along the minus strand of JAFVUZ010000244.1, from coordinate 12,249 downwards.
TATTGATAGAGCGGCTGAAACAAACAACTCGAATGGCTATATATCAGGCACTGTTCACAGTACAAAGAGATAGGGAATTTAAAAATTAACTATGTACTGAATATTGACTGATAATTTGAAAAAACTAAGGTTTTTGGAGGTAGAGTTCCCCTGTACAGCCAACTTGTCACGGCGTAGTGACAAGGAAAACGGAAGCCCTTAACAACAGTGAGGCAAAGGAACACCCGCAGCCAGACCACTCTGAAAAAAACAAAGGCGGATAAAACGCCTGTCATTTGCCGGGTTCGCCATATATTACCAATGCCTGGGCATATTGACAGCCGTCGGCGAGACGTACTTTGTGCGGCAATCCGGATTTCATATACAATGTATCGCTTTTTTTCATACGGGTACAATTTTTTTCATCGACGATATAAAAATCAAGTTCACCCTCCAGCAGTACATAAAACTCTTCTGTTTCGTGCATCATAAAATCACGTTCTTCGGCTGACGGATGGTATTCTATCAGAAACGGATCCATGCTTCGTCCAATCTGACGGTATGCAAGTGCGTGATAAATAATACCGTAATGTCCTCCGTTGTCCCGGCTGAGTTCTTCGCCCTCCGTCAATTTACCGAAAGTATAATCCGGAGTTTGAACGTCATCCTGAAAAAGCAGCGACATTTCTATTCCCAATGCTTCTGCAATTTTATTCAATGCTTTAAGCGAGGGGGAAACACGGAAATTTTCCACCTGAGAAATAAAACCTTTGCTGAATCCGCTACGGACAGCAAGCTGATCGACCGTCATTCCCTGTGCAATGCGGAATGAACGTATATTCTGAGATATTCTTGATAATGCCATTTTCCTGCCTTTTTTCAACAAATTTATCTGTATTATCCTCAATATAGCATTTTTTTGTTTAATTTCAAGTTTTATATACTTGAAATTTGTATAACCTGCGGTATATTACTACTAAACTTTTTAGTAAACTTTTTTTTATCAAACAAAGGATTTCATCAAAAATGATTTACGATATTGCAATTATCGGTGGCGGTATCACCGGGGCCGCAACGGCTTATCATCTATCGCATTTTGAGCTGAAAACTGTAATTCTGGAAAAAGAAAGCGACTGTTCATTCGGTGTTTCAAAAGCAAATTCCGGAATAGTTCACGGCGGATTTCATTACTCTGCCCGAAACACACTCAAAGGAAAACTTGAACTGCGTGGCAATCAACTTTTTGACCGCTGGCACAAAGAATTGGATTTTGCCTTTGAACGCTGCGGCATTCTGGTTGCGGCATTTACCCCGTCAGAAATGGAGGAGGTTGAAAAACTGTATGCTTCCGGTGTCGCAAACGGCGTGCCGGGCATTGAACTTTGCAGTCCCCGGCGTATGCTGGAACTTGAACCGAAATTGAACAGCAGTGTCTGCGGCGGACTTTTCGCCCCGCAAGGTGGTGTTACAGAACCGTATATGCTGGTCTTTTCTCTTATAGATGCGGTCAAACTGAACGGCAATGATGTAAAAACTGATTTCAAAGTAACTTCAGCAACAGAGCATGACGGCGTCTGGGAAATTTTTTCAGAAAACGGAGATACTGTCAAGGCAAAATATGTTATAAATGCGGCAGGGCTTTTTGCCGATGAAGTTTCTGAAATTTTCGGCGGTGAGAAATTTAAAATCACTCCCCGTAAAGGCGAAGAATATCTGCTTGACCGTCTGTCAGCGGCACGCCCCTCAAAAGTTATCTTTCCCGTTCCTGCGGCACATTCAAAAGGTGTCCTCGTCATCCCGACTGCCGGAGGGACAACCATGATCGGCCCCACCGCACAAATCACAGATGACAAAAATGACAACAGTACAACAAAAATCAGCAAAGATGAGATTTTTTCTCTGGCACAAAATATGGTTTCAGGGATTTCAGAACGCGACCTGATAACCTCGTTCAGCGGCTCACGTCCGGTAATTGAAAACAAAGAAGATTTTTTTATTGCAATTTCCAAATGTGCTCCCAATTTTATTCAGGCGGCAGGAATCCAGTCGCCGGGGCTTACGGCCTCGCCTGCAATCTCGGAATACATCGGAGAACTGCTTGTCCAATGCGGTCTCAAACTTGTCACACGGAAAACTCCTTTCATCCTGCCGGAAAAAATCCCGCATCTCCGGGAACTTTCAACCGTACAGCTCGAAAAACTCTACCGGCAGGACCCCGCCTGGGCAAACATCATTTGCCGCTGCGAAAAAATCTCCGAAGCAGAAATACGTATTGCCGTACGCCGCGGACATACCACGCTCGATGGTGTAAAATTTGCCACCCGTGCCTCCATGGGCCGTTGTCAGGGCGGATTCTGCACCATGAAAATCATGCAGATAATAGCCGATGAAAGCGGGATTGCTTTTGAAAATATCGTAAAAAACAAAAAAAATTCCGCCATAATACCAACACCGCAAAAGAAACTTTGATATGAAAATTTTTGAAACTGATATTGCCGTCATAGGCGGCGGGGCGGCAGGCTTGACTGCCGCGTATAAATGTGCTGAACTCAACACACGGACAATTCTGCTGGAACGCAGCAGCATGACAGGCGGAGTACTAAATCAATGTATCCACTCCGGATTCGGGCTGCACTATTTCAATGAAGAACTGACCGGGCCGGAATACGCTGCACGTCTGGCAGAAAAAGCCGTAACTCATGCCGTAAAAATAATGACTTCATGCACCGTAAATGAAATCACCCAAACTGACGGAAAGCACAATCTCACTGTTTTTTCAAAAGAACATGGCATTTTTCAGGTTTCTGCCAAAGCAGTGATCCTTGCCATGGGCTGCCGTGAAAAATGCCGCGGAAATCTCGGTATTCCGGGCGAACGGTGTGCCGGAGTTTTCAATGCCGGGCTGGCTCAGCAACTGATAAACCAGGGACAATACATCCCCGGCAGCAAAGCTGTAATCGTCGGTTCAGGCGATATCGGACTGATCATGGCCCGCCGTCTGACCTGGAGCGGTGTCAAAGTTGAATGTGCAGTTGAAATCATGCCGTATCCGGCTGGGTTAAGCCGCAATATAGCACAATGTCTTGAGGATTTCAATATCCCGCTGTATCTGAACCATACAGTGACCGGAATTCACGGACAGTCAAGAGTTGAAGCCGTCAGTATTGCCCCGCTGAAAAACGGCATTGCAGATCTGACCCGTGAACAGAAAATTGAATGTGATACAGTGCTTTTCTCCGTCGGACTCGTCCCCGAAAATGAACTTGTACGCCAATGCGGCATACAAATAGATCAAATTACAAACGGAGCAATCGTTGACGGCAATCTGATGACTTCCGTCAAAGGAATTTTCTCATGCGGCAATGTGCTGCACGTTCACGATCTTGTGGATTTTGTCTCTCTGGAGGCTGAACGTGCTGCCGCAAATGCGGTAAAATTCTGCCGCAATGAACTTGCAGAGGAAAATTTCATTACAGTTTACCCCGGAGAAAATGTCCGTTACACTGTGCCGCAAAAAGTTGCTCCATCACAAAAGAACAACTTTTTTCTCCGCTCCAAAAAAATTATGGAAAAGGCCATGCTTGAAGTCAAAGATCAAACGGGCAAAATTATTCACGCCCGGAAACTCAGTTATATCAAACCGGCAGAAATGATAAGTTTTGAACTTGCAGATTTTTACGCTGATGCACTTGAAATATCTCTCAAGGAGTTGTAAATTATGGATATTATAAAAAAAATATGTATAAATTGTCCCGCGGGATGCCATTTAGAGATAATCGACAATGCCGATGGCATTTCAGTATGCGGCAACCGCTGTCCACGCGGCATAAAATATGCAGAAAATGAACTGCGTAATCCATGCCGGATTGTCACTTGTTCAGTGCTTGCCGATACCCCGGAACGCCGCTGTATTCCTGTCAAAAGCAGTTCAGCAGTGCCGATCGGTATGATAAAAAGTCTGCTGGATGATTTATCCAAAATGCGTATAAAACTGCCCGTTGCCATCGGAGACAGAATTATTGAAAATTATAAAAATACAAACATCGACATCATTGCAAGCGGAGATTTGAAATGAACAGAAAACTTTTGGACAATATCCGTCAGGTATTTCTCGATATGGACGGAACGATTTACCGGGGGACCACACTTTTTAACTGCACACTGCCTTTTCTGAACTTTCTGAAGTCAAAAAATATCGGTTACGCTTTTCTCTCAAACAACTCGTCAATAAGTACAGCCATGTACGTTGCAAAACTGCGAAAAATGGGCATCGATGCTGTGCCTGAAAATTTCTATACTTCAACCCATTACGCCATTGACTATCTCAAGGAAAATCTGCCGGGAAGCACAAAAATTTATCTCCTCGCCATTCCTGAAGTCCGTGCGGAATTTGAAGCATCTGGATTTGTTTTTGATGATGAAAATCCGGATGCATTCGTGCTTGCTTTTGACAAAACTCTCGATTATCAGAAAATGTGCAAAGGTGCATATTTCATGCGGAAAGGCATTCCGTCAATCGCCACCCATCCTGACGTTTTCTGTCCCACTGACAAGGATGAATGGCTGGTCGATTGCGGAGCAATGATCGCCGCACTTGAAACTTCAACCGGTGTCAAAATGAAAGTACTGGGCAAGCCCGATCCCGGTCTTCTCATTCACGCCGCCCAACGCAGAAATATTTCCGATATGAAGCAGTGTCTGATGATCGGCGACCGTCTGTCAACTGATGTCGCAGTGGGAATCAACTCAGGCTCCATCGCCTGTCATATCGTCGATCCGACTTCAGAAATACATCCGGTCAAAAACATAATTCCGCACTTTGCAGTCAAAGACCTTGCTGAACTGCAGAAAATCTGGCAGTCTTAACACTTCACGATTTCATACATATCGTTTTTGAGAACGTGCACCAGATCCTGAATGTTTCTGACTTCATAATCTGTCATAATGGCGGAACTTCCTACATCTTCGATTTGATGACAATCAGAGCCTGCGATTTTATGCAGATTGTATTTCTCCGCCCATGCCAAAGCGATTTCATTGCGGCTGTCATGGCGTGGATGGGTATTCTGCACCTCAATTCCGAACAGATATTCCGGCGGTATCACCTGCATATTGTTGCGGAACGGATGAGCCTGATAAAACAAAATGCCGTTATTTCCGGCAAACTCAGAAAATTCCTTCGGAGTCATACTGCAAAGATAATTTAAATCTCTGCTCAACTCTTTCGTCATACCGTAAACAAGATAATCATTGACAACACTGTACCCGAAACGTATCTCCATCCCAGACAGCACAAGGATTCCTTTTTCTCTGCCGAGTTCGGCGGCTCTGTCCAGCACCTCCCAGAATGCTTCAACAAAATCTCCGCCGCCCTTGAATTTTTCAACGGTTTCAAAATTGAAATGATTGGCAATCACCAATGCATCATAGCCTGCAGCGGCATAAAGTTCAACAAGTTCGTCAACCGTCAGACGTCCGCAAAAAGAAATCTCCGACGTATGAGTATGCAATTCAATTTTCATGATATTCTCCCTGTATTTACAAATAATATATCATATTTTTTAAAATTGTCAATAAAAGATACTTATTGTTTTGGCTCGGCTCCCTGCAAAGATAGATAAAATTAAAAAAATTGGCTCTGTACTAAACGTAGACTGATTTTTTATGAAAGCCATTTGATTTTTATAAGATATTTGTTATATTATTGTCAAAATATAAGGTGAAAGGAAAGGAATTAATGAGAGATTTTATATTATTGAGAGGAATACAAGGTTCTGGTAAAAGTACATTTATTGAAGAAAACGATATGTTGATTCCTTACACTATTACGAAGAACTTAATAGCAGAAATGAAATCGACAAAAACTGTATTGAATATTTTAATCAGTTTGATATAAATGAGTTAAAAGAAAAGAATGTTATTCAAATAAGAAAAGAAAATCCACATGTTATTGACTATTTTAATTCTTGATTTAATAGGCACTTTTATATTTGCCTTAACAGGAGCTATTAAAGGCATAGATAAAAAATTAGATATATTTGGAATTACAGTTTTAGCAAGCGTAGTTGGTGTTGGTGGTGGTATATTTAGAGATTGCTGTATTGGTGCTTTGCCAGTAGCGGCTTTTACCAATCAATATTATTTAATCATTTGCATTTTAACAGGGATATTTTGCTTTATTGTTAATAAATATATCAAAAAAATCCATATTGACAAAACCATCATATATTTAGATGCTATTGGATTAGGTGTCTTTACTTCTTTAGGGTCGTTAAAAGCTATTTCATATGGTGTTCCTTTTATTGGAATTTTAATATCTGGCGTTTTTACTGCTGTTGGTGGTGGTTTAATAAGAGATGTTCTTACAAACGAATTGCCACCAACTGTGTTAAAAACTGATTTGTATGCAACAGCATCTTTGTTGGGTGGAATAATTTGTTATATAATGAATTGTTTTGGTTATTCAACTAATGTTATTTTTATTATTGTTTCATTATTTGTTTTTGTTTTGAGAATTTTTGCAATTAAATTTAAATTACAATTACCAAGAGCATAATAATGAAAATATATATAATAAACATAGAGTATTTATCTGTTAAAGTTTTTACTGTGTACTAAAACAGAAAAAATGAGGGAAGTGATAGAGAGGTGCGACAGAAACGAGCGGGCGTTACCTTTATATTTATCAACAAAAAATCAATTACGGTTGCTTTTTTTAAAATATGTGCTATTTTTATGCGAAAGGAAATTATCAAAAACAGGAGATATTTATGAAAAAAAGTTACTGGATCTGGAACAGTCCCGAAAGATATGCACAACACGAAATCGTATGGTTCAAAAAAAATTTCGATACCAATACTCCGAATGCTCAACTGAAAATCTCTGCTGATACCGACTTTATAGCTTTTGTCAATGGCATCGAAGCAGGCCGCAATCAGTTCAATACGTATCCGGAAAAACGCGTTTATCAGCTTTTTGATATTTCCAATCTCCTTGTCAATGGCGAAAATGAGATAAAAGTACAGGTCTATCATACCGGAGAAAACTTTTTCGGTCATTGCAAAGGTCCGGCGGGCCTCTGGGCTGAAATCGTAAACGGAGACGAAATTATTGAATGTACCGATGCAAGCTGGCAGAGTGCAGTTGACCCGTTTCATATCATTGGAACTCCGAAGCGTATGACTCCGCAGCTGGGATTTATTTTTGAAACCGATTTGAGCCGTCCTGACGTCATGGATTTCAAAAATGCTGTCGTTTTTGATGAGCCCGCCCCGGCAAATCTCCGTCCGACACGCACACTGGTACGCAAAGGTCTTGCCGACACTTTCATTCTGGCTCAGGGAGAAATTTTCCGCAAAGAGAATGCAGTTGATATTTATGATGATTTTCTGCACCATGTACGAGCCTGTGATTTTTACAAAAATGTAACTTCCGAATATCCGGAAAATTTCAATTTCCCGCAGTCATTCACCGTAAAAGACGGTGCATATATACTCATTGATCTCAAACGTGAAAGCACCGGTCTGCTTTCTTTCAAAATAACAACTTCCGAAACAATCCGCATGGACGCCGCTCATGGTGAACACCTGATCGACGGCAAAGTCCGTGCAAAAGTCGGTCCGAGATATTTTGTCGATAAATTCACCCTCAAAAAAGGCGAAAACATCTTTGAACTCCCCTTCCGTATCATCGGCGGCAGATATCTGGAACTGCATTTTTACGGCAATGCGGAAATCTCCATCGACTACGCAACTTTGAACATTGTCGAATATCCCCTCCCCGAGCCGGCAAATTTCAAATGCAACGATTCATGGCTCAACAAAATGGATGAAGTCTGCATCCGCACACTCCATTTGTGTATGCACAACCATTATGAAGACTGTCCGTGGCGTGAACAGGGGCTTTACGGTTATGACAGCCGCAATCAGGCCCTTTACGGTTATGAAGTCTGGGGCAATTATGATTATGTGCGTGCAAATTTCAACCTTTTGAGCGACCGGAAAGCGGAAACCGGCTGGCTGGAACTCTGTGCTCCCTCAGAAATCCCGCTGACAATTCCGGTATTCACCTTTGCATGGCTGGGTGCGGTTGCAGATTACACTCTCTTCAGCGGCAAAACCGATCTGCTTGACGAAAACCGCGAAAATATTGACAAAATGTTCAATGTTTACATGAAACTTTATAATGCTGCAAGCGGAATTTTCACTCTGCCGCAGGATTCACACCTCTGGCACTTCTACGAATGGCTGCCCGGTCTCAGCGGTGCAGACGGCAGCAATCCGATTCTCGGAGCCCCCGCCGAAGTCCATGCCCTTTTCAATTTGTATCTGCTCGAAGTAATGCGTTTTTACGCAGATTGGAAAAATGATGCCGCCATTGCTCAAAAAGCAGACGCTCTGGCTCAAGCCATTCACAAAAATTTCTATGACGAAAAAGCCGGTTACTACAAAACTTCAGACAAAGGCGGCAAGCATTTCCACGTTCAAATCCTCGCAATTTACTGCAAAATCGTTCCCGAAGACAAACTCAATGCACTGATTGAAAAAATCACATCCGGAGAATTCGGAGAAATAACCTTTGAACCTATGCCGTTCATGCTCAAAGCACTTATGCCTTACTCTGCTCAAACCAGAAAATATTTTGATTCATTCCTCAAAAATATTTACCTCCCGATGATCGGCAGCGGAGCAACTTCTGTCTGGGAAGTCCCGATGGAACCCGGTCACTGCAAAGGCGGCTGGAGTCTCTGCCACGGCTGGGCAAGTCTGCCGAGTTTCTACTTCCGCAGTTACGTCCTCGGCATTCGTCCACTGGCTCCGGGATTCAAAAAATTCAGCGTCAATCCATATCTTGAAGGTATTACTGAATGCCGCGGAGAAATCGTCACCCCCGCAGGAAAAATTTACGCTGAATGGGAGAAAAAAGACGGTGCGTTGTACGGCACAATCAAACATCCGTCCGCTCTTGAACCGGAAATTATATCTCATCCGGAAATGCCGGTTGCAGATGTCAAATTTGAAAAATACTGACAATAAACTCCGTTATTTCATCGCTTCGGCGGCGGAATGACGGAGAATTTTACAATTTTCAGCGGCAAGTCTTGGTTCATAAGTTATTTTTTCAGCATCTTCGCCGAAAAGAAATGAGTACCAGACACACGCCTGCAGATATTCGCCGTGTTCGTTAAGATGGATGGCATCAGCAATAAGCTGCATACCTTTTTTGCTTTTTCTCCAATAATGTTTGCCGACAACATCATGCTCCGGGGACGGAACGTCAGGAGAGACGAATTTTGCAAGTTCTTTTTGGGAAAGGACTTTGTATTGGTAGATGGGATTCCGGCGTGCAATCATGACGGCATTTCCGGTCGGAATAAGACGTAATTTTGTCCTTTTTGCAAATTCACTGTAGGCGGCAGCAACTTTTTCATGCATTTGAGCCTGTGAAAAGTTCCAGTTTTTCAAACGCGGAGCATCTGCACGGTACGCCCATGTCTGCTGGATGACAATTTCCGCCTGCGGATTATATTTCTTTATATATGCGATAAGTTCATCGGCATAAGGCTGATAAAATTTGTAATCCCAGCTTTCCGCACTTCCCTGCTGAATGGTAATTATATCATATTTGTTGTTTTTAAGAAGTTCATTTACATTGCCTTTAAACTTGGTCTTTTTACGCAAATTCCTTGATGTCCAGGTATTTATTGTATAAGGTTTGAAAGACGGGTCGGCTTCGGCTTTGCGGAGATTTGCAGAATGTCTGGCAAGTACACAGCCGCCGATATAAACACTTGTAAGTTCAAGATTATGCTTTTTCTCATGAGCAACAAGTTGCGGCAGATTGCGGCCGACGCAAATGGAAAAACTGTTGCCGATCATCAAAACCTTCAAATCTTTTGCTGCAAGATTCATAATTACACCCAAAATTACAAGTACTGATATTAACTTCATTTTTTATTCCTTATTCAAATAATATTTTGCGACTTCTGCAAGACCATTCAACGTAAAATCATTTCCGCCATTCAACAGATCGGCTCGCTGATTGAGAATTGACTGCCGATTGCCTCCGCAAACATAAACCGGAGATTTTTCAGGCAGAATAGATAAAAAATTATCAAGCAGCTGCAAAGTTCCTGCAACTGCGGCACTCTGAATGCCGATTTCCATTGCTTTTAACGTAAGTGTTTCCGGTGCAATGTTTTCAAGCAACGGAACTTCACTGCACTGCACCAGCGGCAATGCACCTGTATAATCATGCATAGCACGAGCCAGAATTCCTGTTCCCGGCAAAATTGCACCGCCGATAAACTTTTTATTATTGACAACTTCCAAAGTTATCGCAGTTCCGGAATCAACAATTATGCCGTCAGGATTTTTCTGTATCAGAGCGGCACAGTTGGCAATTCTGTCCATGCCGAGTGTCGGCGGTGCCGCTGAAAAATCAATAAAAGGCACATTTTCCGCCACACACGCCAATGACTGCGGAAATTTTTTCTTCATCACCTCAGTCAGTTGCGGCACGACCGAAGCATAGACCGTAAAAATATCAACCGGCAATTCCCCGAAGGGAATTTCCGATGTATCATACTTGCGATATTCAATCCACTCAAATTCATTATTATCAGCGAGTTGAGCCACAGCTGCCTGTGTATGGGTATTCCCGATATTCAATACGCAAAAGCGTTTCATTTTTAACTCAATTTTTCGATGATCTTGGCAAGCGGCATAAACAACGCAACAACGATCGTACCGACGATAACAGCCAAACCGACGATCATCAAAGGTTCGATCATGGAGGTCAAAGCACTTACCGCATTATCGACTTCTTCCTCATAAGTATCGGCGATTTTGTCCATCATTTCGGGCAATTTACCGGTTTCTTCACCGACCTCGACCATTGAAATAACCATGGCAGGGAAAATTTTGGTCTGGTCAAGCGGTGCGGCGATACCTTCACCTTCTTTGACCGCATCATAGACTTTCTGAATTGCAGTTGCAACCACTTCATTGCCGGAGGTTTCCTTAACGATTGAAAGTGCGTTCAAAACCGGCACACCTGATGCCATCAGAGTTCCCAGAGTACGGCTGAAACGGGCGATTGCCGTACGGGAAATGATCGGGCCGAAAAGCGGCATATTGTATTTTACCCAGTCAAGTCCCCATTTCCCCTGCGGAATTTTGTTCAGAATCTTGAAAAAGACGATCAGAGCAAATACAAAGGCAATAGCAATCCACCAGCGTTCCTTGAGCAAATCTGAAAAGTTCAGAACGAATTGAGTGATACCGGGAAGCGGTTCACCTTCCATAAGTTCGGTAAAGATCTTTTTGAAGTTGGGAACGATGAAAATCATCAAACCTGTAACAGTCAAACCTGCAACCGACAGAACGACGCAGGGATAAACCATAGCTGATTTGACCTTGCCGGCGATCTTGGCTGATTTTTCCATAAAAGATGCCAGACGGTCAAGAATGATTTCCATAGCACCGGAAGCCTCACCGGCACGGACCATGTTCAAAAACAGTTTGTCAAATGATTTCGGATTTAGGGCAAGTGCTTCTGCAAAAGTTGTACCGCCTTCAACAGATTCGGCAGTTTCAGCAAGGATGGATTTAACTTCCGGCTTTTTGCTCTGACGCTGAAGAGTTTTGATTGAACGGATAAGCGGCAAACCGGCACCGAGCAGAATAGCGATCTGACGGGTCAGAACTGTCAAGTCCTTCTGCTTGATTTTTTTCGGACCTAAAGAGAGATTTATCTCCATTGAACCGAGACCGCCTTTTTGGGCACCATCTTTACCGGCAGCTTTTTTGGCTTTTGCATCTGCATCTTTCAAACTCTGCAGATAAAGCCCCATTTTTTTAACTTCTGCGATTGCGGCATCTTCGCTGTCGGCATTGATTTTGCCTTTTACAGTCTTGCCTTTTGCATCCATTGCAACGTATAAAAAGTTAGGCATAAAGAAAAACCTCCATTTCTATTAAAATTTTCATAAATATCATAATTAACATAGTACCGATATTTATTTTTTTCAAATAAAAAAAGCAATAAATCAGCATTTTTAAGTTTTTTTTCTTTATATTCATTAAAAAAACGATAAAAAATTTGACAAAATGCCTTTTGTGGTGTATTGTATGACTTTTGAAAGGAAGTTACCACTATGCCAAAGCGTACAGACATTCAAAAAGTTTTAATTATCGGTTCAGGTCCCATCATTATCGGTCAGGCTTGCGAGTTCGACTACTACGGAACTCAGGCTTGCAAAGCTCTCCG
>JAFVUZ010000243.1 GCA_017502435.1 Lentisphaeria bacterium | reverse complement strand
TCAATGCCGAATGATGCTGACAATTTTCACACACAAGCTCTTTGCTTGCCAGTAACTTTTCGGCTTCGATCTTATTTTCTCTGCCGCAGATTTTACACACATAGATCAATTCCATAGCAGAACCTTTCAATTTTTGAATATCTTGTGTCCTATTATACACCTCACGCTATGACAAGAAATGTCATACCAGCATCATATATAGCAAAATTTATGCCAAATATTTTGTCATATCGCATTTGATTTTTTACTTGATATGGAATATATTATTTTGAAATTGAATTGTCATATTATTTTTGCAAGGAGTTTCTATATGAGTGTCCAAAGCCGTCAGGCGTTACGCCTTTTGAAGTTTGTCGCAGAGATGAAAAAACACAATTACCCGAATGCAGGGAGCTTTGCCGAATTGCTTCGCAAGATTGATCTTGAAGAAAACATCTCCTGTGCTTGCAGTTCCCGGACAATTATGCGGGACATTGAAGTATTGGAAAAAGATTACCATGCTCCGATTGACTATGATGCGGCAAGACGTGGGTATTATCTCACCCGACCTTGGGACTTTGATGTACCAGTTTTGGGTGATGATATTATCAGCATGACTTTGCTGGGGACAAAACTTGCAACAGACATCCTGCCGGAACCGGTCAAGGGAGAACTGAATAACGCCGTTGAGAGAACCTTGACTCAAAATGACACCGAATTCTTTGATGAAGCAATGATTGAGTCTCTTCTGTGTGCAACCGGGATCAAGGCGGCGGTTGATCCGGCAATCTTCAAGAAAATTTTTGACGGTTGGAAAATGCATCAGGTGGTGAAACTCACATATACCAAACCCAATGGTGAAACATCCGAACGCAAATTTGAACCGCATATCATTGCCTTTCATAAAGGGATATGGTATACAAAAGGTTATGAATATAAGACAAAAGATGTGAAATCGTACGCTATTCAGCGGATCACCAACGTAGAGTTTGGGATCGACATCTTTGAAACGGATAAGAAACTCTTGGAAAGCACCAAAAAGAACGGACTTTTTGAATATCCGAAAATTGATGGAGTGCAGCTCCATTGCGATGCATCCATCGCCTTTTATCTGTACGAACACCAGAAGGTGAAAAAATTCAAGATCGACCGTCAGGATGACGGTTCACTTATCATCACTCTGAAGCCCGCCTTTGAACACGATGTTATTCGCTGGGTGCTTGGTGAAGCCGGAAAGATCGAAGTATTGTATCCGGAAGAATTACGCAAAAAAGTCGCCAATATCGGTAAAAAAATCTGGGAAAGAAATTCTTAACTTACAACAAGGGGAGCAACTCCATGAAACAGAAAATTATTGTGATCTGTCCGATGTGCCACGCTCAAATGAATATTGATGCAGAACAGAAAAATACTTGTATCAAATGTTCTGAATGTAGTGAGTTTTTTATGGCATATGAAGCTGTAAAATGCGATCATTGCGGAAGTTTCTATCATCCGACACGAGTTTGTAAATGTGCACCCCTGACTGAAGTTCTGGAATTCCAAAGTGATAGAGCCATGGCTGAACGCAGTTGGAAAAATCCATTCTCATGGCAAAAGATTCTTGAGCAGACTGAAACTGATCAAAAAGATCCTTTTTTGCGCGGAGCCGGTGCATTGCTCAAATCAAAAATTGAAGCGGATGAAAAACAAAAGAAGGAAATGGCAGACTTATTCCGCAGTCTTCCTGAAAATATTCAGGCGATACTGAAATATGAAACGGACAAATATGAAAAACTGTTGACGAGTATGAGAGACAGAATAGAAGAACTTGAAAATACAGTGTCCGATCTTGAGTCGGAAATTGAGAACTTGAAGGAAAAAGATGAATAAAAAACTCCTGAAATAATTTCCTCTGACATTTCGTGTCATACCTCCTGTTCTATATTATCTCCCGTGAACAGGAGGTTTTTTTTATGGCTGGTGAAGTAACAGAAGCAGTAAAGGCAAGTATCGGCTGTCTCTTTTGGATAGCGGTACTGTCCGTGGCTTTGACTATTGGATATTTTGTTTTGAACATTATTCTTTATCTGATCCCGGTTGTTCTTGCCATCGCCATAGGGCTTGCCGTCCTGCCAGCTGGCCATCGACTGCCATGGGCCTTATGAGATCGCGCGCATCCTGGAAGCTGAC
>JAFVUZ010000021.1 GCA_017502435.1 Lentisphaeria bacterium | reverse complement strand
TTTCGGCGGAATGTTCGATTGCTCCTCCCCTTTTTTTAGGGAATGAGCAATCAAATCTTCCGCCGGATTAGCCACATCAGGGGTATGCCGTTCGTTGCTGTCGCAACTCACTATACCCCCGAACCCCCTCAATTTTTTTTTATTATCAGTCAATGTTTATTACAGAGCCTACAAAAAAAAGGCCGCCGCAAAACTGAATTTATTGTTTTTTTGAGATTATTTTTCAGTTTTTTACTTGAAAATTTCAAAGATAATGCTATTTTAAACAAATTGTTTTTCACTGAAAGATATTTTTATTTAAAGGTATTAACACTGAAAGAGGATGAAATTATGCTCAGGATAAAAAACATAATGATTCTTTTTGTTGTTGCAACACTTTTATTATCATCAGGTTGCACCGTTATTCGGGAATATGGACCCAAAAAGGAGGCTATCCGGATTAAACATCAGGAGTATGAACTTGCCCGTCAGATGCTTCAGGCATTTGTCAAAAATGATGCTGAAACATTTGTATCATTGCTCCCCGAAGAAATGCGAACCAAGTTTGACGTCAAAGCATTCAACAAGTTCCGCAAAAATGTGCTTGACTCTGTCGGCGAACCTGTTGCCTACAGTTATGTCACCTCGCTCGAACTTACAGCTCTCAATCCGCAAATCTGGAAAGTACGCTTCCGCCGCTATAATGTAAACCGCACAAAAGAGTACACAAGCGAAGTTCTTTTCAAAATCATTACCGGGATGATCAATAATAAAGAAGCTGTCGTCACCGGATTCCACTTTATGTAATTGTCATCTTTAATATAAAAGAAAGGAAAAAAAGATGTTTAATTTCAAAAAAAGTCATAGTTTGCTTTGCACTGCATTGCTTACAATGATGCTCTGCGGTACAGTTTTTGCCGCAGATAACAGTTCGACCCGCACCATCCGTCTGCGTCAGGATGATGCTCAGGTTCGCTTTGAGAGTAAAGTCTATGAACTCAAAAATGCTTCCGCCGAAGAAATTCTCCCCTTCGTTGCATCCGCAATTTTGCGTTATGACAAAAACTCTACCGTCCGCCGCGTGACCGCTTCAACCGGCACAGACAATGCTCTGCTCGTTTCAACCGGCCGCAAATTCATGCCATACGTTGACAAAATCGTTGCTGCTCTTGACCGCAAAGTCGCCAAAAAGACTGCCGAAGGTTCAACCATCAGCGGAACCGGTCTGACACGTATTGCTTATACTCCCAAATATCGTGCCGCCGCCGATCTTGCAAGAGTTATCAATGCCACTATTTCTTCTGATGCCGGCTCTTTGTTCATCAATGATGAAACCAACACCATTTTCTGGCGTGATCAGGATGCCGCCGCCAAACGTACTCTTTCATGGCTCGAAAAACTCGACCGCCCCCTGCCTCAGGTCCGCATCCGCATAAACTATTACGAACTCCGCGACAGTGATCTCAAAGATTGGGGTTTTGATTACATCGCATGGAAAAACGGCCCCGGCGTCAATCTGTTGAATGTCGGTTACAATGCAGGAGAACTGGTTGTTCACGAACTGCTCAATACTGTTCCCTATGTTCTCTCCTCCGGCAGGGGCATGGGCGGATTTTTCACTGCTCCCCAGTTCGATATGAGCTTCATCCGCTGTCTGCAGCAGTCCGGCAATGCCAACGCTGTTGCAACCGCTTCAATGCTGATGCTCAACACCCCCGTTGCCAATAAAGAAGAATTGGCTTCACTCCGCAGCATTCAAGCCGCAAATCCCACCACCGCTCCCTTCATCTACCGTACCTCAATGACTCCCGAATATCAGAATATCGGCAAAAATACTCTCGGCCGTACCTATGTAGGCAAAAGCAATTACGAAGATGAAAACGGTGTCTTTCACGCCGATCCTCCGCAGTTGGAAATGCAGATTCTCAATCCGTTTGTCTGCTCCGTCAAAGGCAAAGATGCAAAAAACAACGGCGGCGTACTCTTTGATTACTCTCTCTATTTCAAAAGCGTTGTCGAACGCGGCAACACCGGTGCTGAACTCAGCAATTCAGCTCTTTTCTCCGGTGCCGCAACCCTCGCTTTCGGCAAAGAAAAAATCCTCGCCGTTTATGAAAAAGAAAATGATGTTGAACAGACCATCGGTCTGCCCATTCTCTGCCGTATTCCCGTTCTGAAATATCTTTTCAGTACCGTCACCTCCATCAAGGAACGCACTTATATCGTTGTCTCTGCTGAAGCATCTCCTGTTGACATTGGTGCTGAAGAACAGATCTTCAACACCAACAGTGCTGCTACAGGCATCGACCGTCGTATCGAAAATCCCTTCCGCTCCGAAAAAAAGGCAGATGAAGGCAAAAAAAGCGAAAATTCTGCAAAGTAATTGATGTGAAAGGTTTATTATTATGAAAAAAATCAATATTTCCCTTTTTCTTGCCGGTGCAGTCATTATGCCCATGCTCAGCGGCTGCAAAAGTGACAGCATACCCGCAAGCGTAATGACTCCTGTAGTCATCCCCGGAGCAGGCAATGGTTCACGCAATGTCTCTCTGACTCCCAACGCAATCCCCGGCATTCCCCGTTCAAATAATCATGGAACCACCGGCGGTTACGCTCCCTCCAATGTTCAGGCTCAGCTCAAAATCAACGTTGCAGACGGAACTAAAGAAATCAAAGTCATCCGCGACAACAACGATCCCTTTGTTATCACCAAGCCCTATATGCTCAAAAATGCAGACCCCTACGCTGTCCGCAGTTATCTTGAAGCCGCTGTCGGTGCCAAAAGCATCAATGCCAGCCCCGCTCAGGTCACTGCTGTCAAATTCAGCGACGGCGTCGGTGCAGTTCTCGTTTCTGCTGAAGAATACCGCTTTGCCGACTCTGCCGACGGCAAAGGCATCGACGGTATTGTTGCCGCTCTCGACCGCAAAGGTCTGAGTTATCTGCCCAGTGCTGATGCTCACATCTATTTCCCCCGCATCAGCCGTGCATCAAATCTCCGCGATATGCTGCTCAAAGTCGGTTCATCTTCACTCGACCCCCAGTTTGAAATCGCTCCCGGAACAATCACTGTTGACGCTGAACTCAACGCTCTCGTTGTTCAGGCTTCAAAATGGAACTGGAACGATATGCTGACCATGCTCAAACAGTATGACCGCCCCATTCCCGAATTTAAAGTTTCATACCGCGTTCTCGAAATCTATGCCGAAAACGATGACCGTATCGGTGTTGACTTCCAGAGTTGGAAAAATAACGAAGGTGTTGACCTTTTCTCCACCGGTGTTATTGCCCGCCGCAACTGGGGCACATTCTTTTCCAGTGCCATCGAAGGCAACGGCAGCAACCGCACCTCTTACTGGAACTTCAACCCCAAATGGAACACCCGCTATCTTGACTTCATGACCTCCATCGGCAAAGCCAAATGCCTTGCCCAGGGTGAAATCGTCGTTCAGAACCGTAAATCTTCTGCAATTCAGGTCAATTCAGGTTTCTTCTACGACCGTACTTATTACACTGCCGGTGCTAAAACCATCGCTGAAGGTACTACTGAATTTGCTTATACAGACATCAATCCCGATACCATTTTGCGTGAATCAACCGCCAAAATCGTTCCCATAGACAAACTCAATCAAGCTTTTGCCAATGCAGGTGTAAATTCTTATCTGACCAAAGCAGGTTACACCATGCGTGTTATGGGAACTCAGGTCGGTACTGCAACCTATTATGATGCAATCACCCGCAAAACATATCAGGAATTGCTCGCAGCCGGTCTGCCAGTCGCCGCAAACGGCACTCCGGTAAGCACTTTGCTCGCTCAAATTGAGGAGAAAAAAGCAGCTGCCGAAGCCGCCATGAAAGCTGGCGATTACGCAACCGCTCAAACTCTCGCTGCCGAAGCCGCCGCCCTCGGTGAACAGGCAAAAAATTACACTATGCAAACGGTTAGTACAGAACAGGCTGAAATCCTTGCCAATACCCAGATCAGTGCTTTGAGCAAATGGCTGACCGGTTATGTCGATGCAACCGGCAAACGTTACAGCGGCAACTACTACCGCGAAGATTACGGTTATGTTGATGCCGCTCCCGGTATCATTCACGGCTGGCTGCAGTATCCGATGGTCACTGACGGCTTCCAGTTCAATCTGAAAGTCTCTCCGGTCATCACCGGCAAAGCCGCTTCAATGAAATTTGATATGGTTGGCAATTCACTCCTCGGCTGGAACTCCGACGGTTCTGCCCGCCGCAGCAAATCTTCAATTTCAACTACTGTTCAGCTGCCCTACAACGATCAGGAATTTGTTCTCGGCGGTATCCGTAAATCCGAATCCGTCCGTGCCAACACCGGTCTGCCCTTCTTCAAAGATCTGCCGATCATCGGTCGTGCTTTCTCCACCGAATCCGAATCAATCAAGCAGTCTCAACTGGTTGTTCTCGCCAGAGTCGAATACAGCAATCCCGATTCTTTCGCCGGTGCAGAAATCCGCGAAAACCTCGGCAAAATCGTCAAAGGCGTCAACAAAGGCATGAACAGCCGCGTCGGCAATATGTTCTTTGGTCAGTACGGACTGGATGAAGACCGTGCCCCCCGCAATAAACGTCTTGACCATATCGGTAAAGTCATCAACGATGAATACAAAGAAATCAAGTAATCATCAATGAAAAACGGTAAAAAAATTGAAACTGAGCAGATACCTCTGACTGGCAAGCCGGAGTATCTGCTCGACCGTGTCGAAGTTTTCAAGAAAATGTGCCGTATGCTTGAAATGAAACGCAAACGTTTTCTTGAAAACTATTGGCGTAATTATTCAAAATTCATTCCCCAACAACAATTTATTCATCTTATGATGGTGCGTCATTCCCTGCCCTGCAATCTGGCAAAAATCATGCGTGTTACAGGCATGACTTCCGCCGGAGCTTCAATTTTTGTTGACAAAATGGTCAAACAGGGTGCTTTTGAACGCCACGAAGACGAAAATGACCGCCGCAATATCACTATCAGTTTTACTGAACGTGCCCGGAAAATGACTGATCGCATCGATGACAGACTCAATAAATACATCATGCAGTTTTTTGCAGATTGCGACGAAGCAGAACTCGCAAATCTTGAGGAAGCAAGCCGTCTGGTATGCCGCGTGCTTGATTCCCGTGAAGATGAAGAGTTATAATTTCTGAATAATAAAAATCAAGGGGCTGTTGCAAAACTGTTTTGTGGGGAAAAAACCTTTTTGAAATGCTATATTCCCAATATGGGGAGATAACTTATTTTGTGCTTTTTTGCAGGGGCTTACGCCGCCCGGCGTTCCACCCGCCTTTCTATTACGCTGACGCGTGACGCCGATTGCCTTGTCACGGCGTAGCTTTAGCGAAGACGGAACCCCGGCGCCGGGTACGACCCGGTGCGATGAAACGCTGGCGCGTGAGTGCCAGCGGCTGGGAGCGTCAGGCTGTTTTTCGGCGAAATGTTCGTTTCGTCCTCCCGCATATAAAAGCGGGTGGAACGCTGCGGAATGACGAAACAAATCTTTCGCCGGATTAGCCACATCAGGGGTATGCCGTTCGTTGCTGTCGCAACTCACTATACCCCCGAACCCCCCTCAATTTTTTTTAATTATCAGTCAATGTTTAGTACAGAGCCAATTGTTATAAATAATTAGCCTTGGCTAAATTATATCTCAAAAAAAGAACAGAAATACAGGAGAATATCTGAAAGAAATTCAGTTCTCCTTCATTCTGCTTGTGCCATAATATATCACTGAATCATAAAAAGTCAAGTTAGTCTCGGCTAATTTTTTTGAAAATTATTCTGCCGATAGATTTACGGGCATGAATCGCTCAATGACAACATCTTTTATTATCCCCAAAAAACGGTCGGATAAATACAGTCAGCACTCTTTTATTTTATCCGGAAACATTGCTTTGGTAAGTTCGACAAATTGATCGACAGTAAGTTTTTCCGGCCGTATCTCGTGCGGGATTCCGATTTTTGCAAAAGCAGCGGCAACAGGTTCTTTGCCGTAATTATTGCCGAGAACTTTGCCGAGTTGTTTGCGGCGTTGAGCGAATGCAACCTTGACAAGACCGTTAAGCAATCTTACAACTTCAGGTGCAGGACGTTCTTTTTTCAATTCAAAAACCGCAACCGCTGAATCGACATCAGGCGGCGGAGTGAATACTTCAGGCGGAACAAGTTTGGCGATTTTTAAATCATAAAGAACTTGAGTTCTGACGCTCAATGAGCCGTAATTTTTGATTCCGGGGGTTGCGGCAAGCCGCATAGCCATCTCTTTTTGAAGCATAAAGACCATCTTCTGCGGCGGATTGGGGATTTCCAGCAGTCTGGTCACAAAAATACTGCTTATGGAGTAGGGCAGATTGGCAACAGAATTGAACGGCTCACTGCCCATCAAACCGAAAATATTGGTGCGTACAGCATCATCTTCTATCAAAGTGAAATTTTCATGCTTCAGGTTGTTCCGCAGATATTCAGCCAGACGGTGGTCAAATTCAATCGACCATACTTTGGCACCCGCCTGCAGCATGAGTTCAGTCAAAGCACCGAATCCCGGACCTGCTTCAAGAATGCGATCGCCGGGTTTTATATTGGCAATGCGAACAATGCTGTCGAGAAGATTTTTGTCAGTCAGAAAGTTCTGCCCGAGACCTCTGCCCGGACGCATTCCGATTTTTTCAAGGGCCTGCAAAAGTTGAGTCTGGTTCATAAATGACCTCCGCAATGACCTCCGCAGCAGCCGCCTGAAGGACAGACGGGGGCATTGGGGCATGAATTATTTTTATTGATTACGGCGATTTCGGAGGGAAGTTTCTCCAAATCGGCGGAACCGCATTTTGAACAGACAACAGTTGAAGCGGCAGTTTTGAACAGTGCTTCAAATATTTCTCCGCAGCGGCGGCATTTCATTTTAAAAATCGGCATATTTTTATTTTTCCTTTTGAAATTTTTCTTTACGGTGATAAATTAACTCAATTTAAGATTTTTTCAACCTGAATTTTGAACTATATTTAAAATGATTGCAAAAAAATACATAAAAGTCGCCGCCGGTGTACTGCAGAATAAAAAAAATGAGATACTTTTCTGCTCCCGCAAAATGCCGGATGGCAAAATCATGTGGGAATTTCCCGGCGGCAAAATCGAAAAAAATGAAACCGCTTCAAATGCCGCACGCCGTGAACTTGCCGAGGAACTGAATCTTGAAATATTTCCTGCAGATACGATGTATATTACTGTTTTTGAATACCCTGACAAAACGGTTGAACTGCATTTTATAAGATGCTTCTGCTTTGATTATTCTTCAATGCAAATGCTTGACGGTCAAAACTTTAAATGGCAAAACCCGCAAAATGTCTCCGCCTCGGAACTGCTGTTGGCAGACAGAGATTTCCTTAAATTTCTGCAAATGAGACAATAAATGACCGCTAAAAACGTTTTTTATATCGGAACAAGGTAAAAAAATGGACGAACTCAGCGATTTTGAACTGATAAAAATATATGTTGCAGGCGAAAACCGGGCGTTTGAGATACTCTACGGCAGATATCGGACGTTCCTGTATTCGTTTATATGCAGTTTATTAAGTTCAAACCGCAGTGAAGTTGATGATGTATTTCAAAATGTCTGGCTGCGTGTGATTGACAAAATGCCGTATTTGAAAGAAAAAGGCAGCTTTTACGGTTATTTGCAGCAGACCGCCAGAAATATGGTCATCGACCGTGCAAGAAGTATGAAACGGCGTGGAATTCATGTCACAATAGATGATGAAGAATCCATGCCGCTGCCGGACACAAATACCGTTGAACCGTACTTTGAAATATTTGAGATCGAGGATGAGAAACTGTTGAAACAGGCTCTCGCAAGCTTGAATGAAGACCAACGCAAAGTATGGGAATTGAGAATGCAGAATATCTCTTTCAAAGATATCGCAGAAATGGAGAATTGTTCGCTCAATACTGCTCTTGCCAGAATGAATTATGCTAAAAAAAATATTAAGTTATATATAGAAACACACTCATAAAGTGCAGTTCGGAGGTGTATATGAAAAATGAAAAAATTGATGTGCCGTTGGAACTGGATGCAAAAATCCTGCAATACGCAGAATCCAGAAAATTCAACCATATGCGTTGGTATCGCACTCTGCACGCCAGAGTCGCCGCAGTAATTATGCTCGGCATCATCATCGGGGCAGTACAGCTGGCAGGAGGCAAAAATAACAGCCGTTATATTCAACAGATGGCAGAAAATACTGCACAGGAAAATTTTGACTGGAACGAATTTGAAGAAAAAATGGAATATGTCGATAATGAAATAGCCGACGAGGCACTTTATCTGGCTCAACTTTGAGGTAATTATGAGAAAAATCCACCTTATCGTATTTTGTCTGCTGCTCAGCATGACAGCAATGGAATTGACTGCAGCCCACAACGCCGGAAAACCCGGTAAAAAACATAATTTCGACTGGAAAAAAATCGAAAAAGAACACAAAGAAATACGTGAAAAAATCCGTGCCGGACACAAAAAACATCTTGAGGAATTGAAAAATTTCCATCAGCGTTATGCCGCAGAAAAAGATCCTGCAAAAAAAGAAGCCATCCGTGCCGAATTGAAAAAATTCCTCACCGCTAATTTCAATAAAAAACTTGAATACAGCAAAAAACGCATCGAAAATATGAAAAATTTCGTTGCCCGATTGGAGGAACAACAGAAAAAAGCTGAAGCAAAGTCTGCTGAAATCATAGATAAACGCACAAATGAAGTCCTGAACGGCAAAATCATTCCGCAAAAAAAACCGCAGACAAAAAAATAACTTCCCGTTACAGGTTATATTTATTACAAGGGGGCTTACGCCGCCCCGGCGTTCCACCCGCCTTTCTATTACGCTGACGCGTGACGCCGATTGCCTTATCACGGCGTAGCTTTAGCGAAGACGGATCCCCGGCGCCGGGTACGACCCGGTGCGATATTACGCTGGCGCGAGAGTGTTAGCGGCTGGGAGCGTCAGGCTGTTTTTCGGCGAAATGTTCGTTTCGTCCTCCCGCATATAAAAGCGGGTGGAACGCCCCCCCGAACCCCCTCAATTTTTTTTTATTATCAGTCAATGTTTAGTACAGAGCCCAAAAAAATCAGTCTGCGTTTTAAAAACAGCCAAACATCAATACAATATTGCCGCCAATGTCCATCCTGCAGTAATTCCATGCAATAAATATTCAAATTTCCACTTGACAGCGTGGATTTCAGGGGTTATATTCTCCTGCAGCAACAATAAACAAACAGGAGGATTTTACCATGATTTGCGATGATCTTGTAAATTTTGAAGATTATGTGATTTTTGAAGATGAAGCAACCAAAAAAATTGCCGCTTTTATCAGAAATCTTGACCGGAACAATGCCGTCGGCAAATATGAGATCGACGGAGATAAAATTTTCGCCATGATCTCATCATACGAAACCCGTAAAGAAGCAGATTACGAAGCACACCGTGAATACGTTGATATCCAGTTGCTGCTCGTCGGAGAAGAATATGTTTACGTCGGTTCATCCGCCGGAGCAGTTCAAACCAAAGAATACACTCCCGACTGCGAATTTTTCAAATTCACTCCCGAAAGTGCCAACTGCGTGAATCTGCACGTCGGCAACTTCGCCGTTTTTATGCCCAATGAACTCCATATGCCCAATATGGACAGCTGCAACGGCACTTTCGCCAACTTGAAAGTCGTCGTCAAAGTCCACAAATCTCTGCTCAAATAACTGCTCATGAACAATAATCTTTCAAATTATACTGCTGCAACCAGAGCTTTCAGGATGCTTTTCATGCGTCCTGACAACAGCGGCAAACTGGTATGCCGTGAAAATATGCTGTATGCGGAACAGTTGACTCTGATATACCGTATTTTTGAACTGCTTGCCCAAAAAACGCCCGCAGTTGATGATATTGAAAAATGCTGTGACCTCTGGAATCTGCTGGCGGATAATTCACTCAAAAAGGAACTTTTTTCCTTTGAAGATGTCATTTTGCAGTCGGCTTTTGAAATAATCATTTCTGCTGAGCCGGAAAATTTTTCTGAAGGCGAAGAAAGTATTTTCGTCCGGGAAAAACTGGCGGATATTTTTCAGGGAGCCGCAAACTGGCAGTACAGTGCCGATGCTGAAAATATGCTGACCCGCAGGGCAAAAATAATGCTGGCAAATATCCGCCCCCTATCCGCAGATGAACTCAAAAATAAACTTTTTGAATGTGATCCGTTTCATAAATGCCGGACTTTCCGTTATATCAATGACCGTTTTGAAATATCAGGGCTCAAAGAGACGCACAAAATGGAGGATTTTTTCGGTTTTCTGTCAGTGCGTAAGATTTTTGCAGAACATTTCAGAGATTTCACCAACGGCAAAGGCAACTATCCGCTCATCATCTCCAGTCTGCCGGGACACGGTAAAACCCAGCTGACTATTGCTCACGCACTGCAATACACTGATATAACTTTGATTCTGGCGACTCCGGATGCTCTTGAGGAGGGTTTTGCCGCCCTGCTCGCCAAACTTGAAAAGCGTTCCGACCGTAAATTCGTACTGTTTTTTGATGATATTGTACCGGATGAACTGGATTGGTATTACTTCAGAACTCATGTCGGCGGTTCATTTTCTACGCCTGACAATGTGCTGATCTGTCTTGCTTCAAACTATCATTTTCCGCCCAGCATCATTTCCCGCGGCAGAAGCGTGCTTTTTCCGGTTTTCGATGAAATCCGCTGTATGGAAATGGTTGAAGAATTCCTCAAAAGCTGTCATTTGAACAAACCGCCGAACAATCTTATTCTGATGATAGCATCCGATTATACAGAACACTTCGGGCAGAAACGTTTTTCTGAATTGAGTCCCCGTACATTGATGCGGTATCTCGCACAGTACAAAACTGACAAAAATAAACGCAAGACCATGCTGGATCTCTCTTACGGTGAAGTCATCACCCGCCCGGATGCCCAGCTTTTCTATGAATTCAATGTTGAACTCATGCGAAAACTTTACGGCAACGAATTTATTGAAAATATGCTCAAAGACCGTCTGCGTGAAATGGAAAAAGGATAATTTTTTATGGCTTTGAATGCAAACAGCCGCCCGCTGTGGGCTGTGCGGCATCTTTTTTTGAACATCGGATTACAGACTATTTTTGAAGATGCGGATTTCTCCATCCACGAAAACGAACACGTCGCCCTCGTCGGCAGAAACGGCTGCGGCAAATCGACCCTGCTGCGGATAATCGCCGGAGAATTTGCCAATGTCAGAGGCGATATTGCCATCGCCAACAATATCCGCATCGGCTATCTGCCGCAGAATTTCGCCGTCGATTCAAGCCGTACCATCCGTGAAAATATCATGGACGGTGCTGCTTACTGGCAGGAACTGCTGCAGCGTTACGAGGATAAACGCACCCCGCAGTCAGAACATGAACGCATCGAACATCTGCTCACCATGCACGATTCATGGGATATTGTCCGCAAAGCCGATAATGTGATAGGCAAACTTGATCTCGATGCAGAACGCAAATGCGAATCTCTTTCAGGTGGAGAAATGCGTAAAGTCGCTCTTGCAAGATCAATTATCTCATCCCCCGATCTGCTGCTGCTTGACGAACCGACCAACCACCTTGATGTCAGTGTCATCCAGTGGATAGAGAAATTTCTTGACAGTTTCAGAGGCAGTTGTCTTTTTGTCACTCACGACCGTTACTTTCTCGACCGTCTGGCGGACAGAGTAGTCGAACTTGACCAGGGCAAATTTTATTCATACGACGGCTCTTATGCCGATTTTATGACCGGCAAAATGGAGCGTGAAACCAAACTCTCCATCGCAGAGGCCAAACGTAAACATTTTCTCGCCCGCGAAATCGACTGGATACGCCGCTCCCCCAAGGCCCGGCTCAAACGCAACCTCGGACGCGTCAAACGCTTCGACCAGCTCAATTCCATGCCGGATATAAAAATTGCCGCCGATATGGAACTTCTTATTCCCGATCCCCCGCGGCTCGGCAACAAAGCCGTCGATGTGGAGAATATTTCACTCGCATTCGGCGATAAAACTCTGTTCAAAAATTTCTCTTTTGAATTTGTTCCCGGTGCCAAAGTAGGCATCATCGGTCCCAACGGCATCGGCAAAAGCTCTTTTCTGAAAGTCCTGACCGGTCAGCTGGAACCGGACAGCGGCAAAATCAAATACGCTCCCGCTCTCGAATTCAATTACATCGATCAGGGCAAAATCACCCTCGATCTCGAAAAAACTGTCGCCGAAGAAATCTCAGGCGGGGTGGAATCCATTGATCTTGGAACTGAAAAAATTACCGTTTGGGGATATTTGAAACGTTTTCTTTTTGAGGATGAACGTATCAATACTCAGGTCAAATATCTATCCGGCGGCGAAAAAGCACGCCTGATTCTGGCAAAAATCCTTAAAAACCGCTGCAACTTCCTCATCCTTGACGAGCCGACCAACGATCTGGATCTAAGTTCTCTGCGTATGCTTGAGGATGCACTCGAAAGTTTCGGCGGTGCATTGATAATCGTCAGCCACGACCGCTACTTCCTCAACCGCCTGTGCGATACGATCATCGCTTTTGAAGGCAACGGCGAACTTTATGTGCAGACCGGCGACTACGATTACTATCTGGAAAAATTAGAGGAACGTGAGGCAAAAAAACTTGCTGCTGCCGCTCCGAAAATCAAAAATACTTCTCAAACTCCCCCCTCTCCTCCGGCTCCCAAAGCCGAAAAATTAAGTTTCAAAGAAAACAAGGAACTTGAGGAAATGGAAGGCAAAATTGAGGCTCTGGATGAAAAAATATCCGCTCTTGAAGCACTTTTTTCCGCTCCCGATTTCTTTGAAAAATACGGCAAAGATTCCCCGAAACTTCAATCTGAACTGGAAGATTTACGCAATGAACAAGCCGCCTTGTATGACCGCTGGGAATTTCTCGAACAGAAAAAAGAAAGGTGCAAAAAATGAAAAAATCCGTCATTCTGTCTCTTTTTATCATGCTTTCCTCTGCCGTGCTTACGGCACTTGCCCCGCAGGAACTGGCAAATTTTGACAAGCGTGCCACCCTCAAAAATTTTCCCGATGCCCAGACTGTTCTGCTGTATGATGACCAGCAGATAACCTTTGAAACCGACGGCACTGCCAATGATATTGATGATATGTATCAGAAGGCCCTGACTGACAAAGGCGTGCAGAATCTGCGTTCCATACCCTTGCATTTCAACGAGTTTTATGAAAAATACCACATTGAAACTCTTGAAATCATACGCAATGGCAAAAATATTCCCATCGACATCAAAGCCAATACCGGAATAAGCATTGACAATTCACAGATGGCGGCAAATATTTATGACCCGTCAAATAAAATACTTTTTATCAACATTCCCGGAATGCAAATCAACGACATCCTTCATCTCAAAGTCCGCCGTCAGACTCTCCGCCCCCGCATGAAAGGTTTTTTTACTGACATCACCGTTCTGCAGTCTGACGACCCGATTCTTTATTACAAAGTCGTTTACAACGCCCCGTCAGAAATGCCACTCAAATCAATTCTCGTCAAAAATGAGCTCAAAGGTAAAATAAAATCGTCAAAAGTGACGGGAAAAAACCGTCAAATTTATACCTTCACTGCAACTGACGTGCCCGGTTTGGAACCTGAACCTGACGCTCCGTCACTTTATTTGTACTGCCAGCGGGTGCTGGTTTCCACTGCGGACAAATGGGAGGAAATTTCCGCATGGTATGACAAACTATGCGAAAATCATTTACAGAAAGTCACGCCGGAGATGAAAACTTTTACTGCCGAATTGATAAAAAACTGCAAAACTCCGGAAAAAAAACTGCGGAAAATTTTCGATTTTGTCTCCCAGCAGATACGCTATATGGGCGTAACCACTGAAACTGAAGCCCCCGGCTATGAGCCGCATGATGTAAATATAACTTTTGAAAAACGTTACGGCGTCTGCCGCGACAAAGCCGCTCTGCTGACTGCCATGCTCCGTCTGGCAGATATTCCTGCATATATGACACTTTTTTACGCCGGAGACCCGAAAGACTCTGAAGTCCCCAACAACTATTTCAATCATGCGATCGTTGCAGCACAACTTCCGGGACAGAAAGATTATATCCTCATGGACCCGACCGACGAAAACTCCTCCGAACTTCTTCCTGCCTACGGAGCAAACAAAAGTTATCTTGTCGCACGCAAAAACGGCGATACTCTCCGGCTCTCTCCTGAAATTTCTCCGGAAAAAAATAAACTCGATATACAAAATAAATGGCAGATCGACAAAAACGGCAATCTTGACGGCAAGACCGTCATGACCTTTTACGGTATCAATGACAATATTTACCGCGATGCTTTCGCCAACTGGAACAAAGAATATACCGCACAGTTTTTCAATGTGCTTTTCAACCGCATTTTCCCCGGAGCGGAAATCTCTGAATCCGTCATTTATCCGTCAAATATACGTGATCTCCGTCAAATTTTGAGGGTGGAAATTAAATTTTCCGTCAAAAAATTCGTCGCTTTTGACAATATTTCCGTCATGAGCAAACATCATCTTGACGGTATTTTCGGTGCGTTGAATATGCTTTTGCAGCGGGTATCTCTGGCAAAACGTCAGCATCCGATGAAGTTTTTCAGTACTGCCGCCGTCAATGAAAAAACCGTCATAACTTTTGCCGACAAAAATATCCGTCTCGAACTTCCGGAATATCAGAAAATATCAAGTCCGTTCTACAATTTTGAAGCAGCAGCAAAACTTGACCGCAATATCCTGACTGAAACTCTCTCTATACAACTCGGCAAAACCATCATCTCTCCTGCAGAATACTCAAAACTTATGAAACTGCTCCAACTTGCCGCCGCTGAATACAATAAAAATATTATAATCCATCCCCGCTCTATCGCTTCAAGTGCCCAGAATACACTCATTGAACTTGACCGTACTATTATAAATTTCACCGATGCCCGCAACTGGACGGAAACACAAACCGTCCGCTGCAGAATACTCGATTATGCCGGTGTCAAAAGCAACTCCGAATTGTCGGTCCCGTTTGACAGCGGTTCACAGAATGTTACTCTCGAAAATGCTTCCGTAACCTCGCCGGACGGTAAAATTCACAAAGTTTCACCGTCTGAAATCCATGTTATGGACAGCGGCACGACAACTTCCGCTCCCTATTATGCACCGCAGAAGATTCTGACCGTCAAGTTTCCGCACGTCGTCCCCGGGAGCGTCATTGAATATACCATTAAAACTGAAAACAGAAATATGCCATTTTTCAATGATTCATACACTTTTGCTTCTCACGGATATGTGCTTTGCAATGAAGTCATTCTGAACAATGTCCCGCCATCATTCCGTATGAGCAAAGTTCCGCAGAATATTGAATGCGTCCGTCAGAATAAAATGATAACACTCCATAAAAAGGAAATCCCGCATATTGAAATTGAGCCCCGTCAGGCAAATATTGCAATGTTCAATGATACTGTTTTCTGCTCAACTGTAAACTTTCAGGAATATTGCTGGCAGTTGAAAAATCTCCTCAACCTTGCAGCAAAAAATTCTCCGCTTGCCGCCGCAAAAACCAAAGAAATCACTCAAAATTGCAAAACTGTACTCGAAAAAATCACTGCCATCCGCGATTTTGCTGACAAAAATATCCGTGCCGCCGGTCCCGCACTCAATGAATACAACTGGAAATTTTCTCCCGCTGATGAAACTTTGAAACGCTCATACGGCAACAGTGCCGACCGTGCAGTGCTGCTGAAAGCCATGCTCAATACTGCCGGTTTGAAAAGCGAATATATCGTTCGTTCGCCGCTCGCATTCAGTTTGGACAGCAACAATGCTTTCTTCGGTGCGTCTCTCAATTATTTCCAGAATGATTACAACCGCATACTGCTGCTGGTTTATGACAAAAACAAACCCATTGCGATCCTCAATGAAAACAGCCGCTATGCACCTGTAAATCAGGACAATTCCCCCCATTCAAACAGTTTGAATCTTGACCGCAGAATGCCGTTCAATGCAAAACTCAATTATCCTGATAATTCAACAACTTGGAACATGACTTTCAAAATCATGCCGGATTTGAATGTAACTGCCGATGTACAATATATTTACAAAGGCACTGCTGCTGAAAATATGAGAAGATTTTTTGCCGAAAGCAATTCGCAGCAAAAAAAACAATTCTTTGAGAAATCAACTACCGCTTTTTCACGTCTCGCAACGGTAAAAACTCCATGGCAATATCAGGACAACAAAAATTCAATCACTCTCAAAGCATCATTTAATGTCAGAGGCTTGCTGAATATCAGCGGAAATTATGCATCATTTGAACTTCCGTGGCTCAAAAGTCTTGCAGATAATATTCCATCATCAAATGACCGCAAAACTCCCGTATGGTTCAATTCAGAGTATAATGCAAAACGCAATATCAAAATCATATTACCGGAAAATTATATCGCCGCAGTCTCTCCCGAAAATTACATGGACCGCCATATAAACCGTATTTCATTTCTGTATGAATCAGCCACCGGAAACAATACCATTGATATAAATGCTCAACTTCTTATCAAACCGGGGATGATAAATCCTGAAAATGCAGCTGCTTTGCCGGCACTCAAAAAATTGATCAATTCACCCGGTCTGACCTGCATTTTCCTCCGGAAAAAGTAATGACAATATAAAAAATATTGTGTTTAAAACGGTTGTTAATAACTCTGTTAATAGGCTATTGATAAGTTGTTGATGAATGTTAACAAGTATCAACTTATTAACACCGATAACATTTTGTGAACAGACTTATCAACAGAAAAAATAAATTGTAATTATTTAATATTCAATGGTTTATAAAAGTTATTAACAGATTTTGCAATTACATACTAATAATAATATTCTGTTTAATAAAAGATATTATAATAATAGTAATAAACATCCGCTGCAAGGATGCAGTTTGGAAAATTTTAAAAGATTTTAGTTGTTGAGACTTGAATATTTCTGAAAATGGTATATATTATGAATTCACGGATATAACTGTAATTTTGTACTTTATTGATAATCAAAGGAGAATTTATTATGAAAAGAACATTTCAACCTTCTAATCGCAGAAGAAAACGTCGTATCGGTTTTATGGCCCGCATGAAAACCAGAGGCGGAAGATTGGTTTTGAAACGCCGTCGTCAAAAAGGCCGTGCCGTTCTCTCTGCATAATCACTGGAACTGATAATCTGTACTTTCTGTTTTCAAAAAGTACAGATTTTTGGTATTCTCCGGGGAAGATCTCATGTTGAAAAAAACTTTGAAAAAAGAGGACAAATTAAAACTCAAATCTGAGTTTGAAAATGTCCGTTTCCGCGGAGAAAAAATCGTTTCAAAAGGTTTCCTGACGGTAGTTGCAAAATCTTTTGAAGGATTGACAAATGTACGCTGCGGCGTGATATGCAGTCGTAAATACAGCGTTTTGGCGGTCCGCAGAAATCGGGCACGCCGTTTGTTGTTTGAAAGTTTCCGTTTGCTGAAAAATGATATTCAGCCATGTCATATTGTACTCATTCCACGCAAAAGAATGATGGATTACAAACTTGATGATACGATTTCTGAATTGAAAAATTCGTTGTTGGAATTGAAAGTTTTGAAATGAAAATAACCGGATTTTTTTCATCATTTTTCTCATTTATATTTATCGGACTGATTCGTATTTACAAAAAATTTATCTCACCGCTGTTTCCACGCTGCTGCAGATTCAATCCTTCCTGTTCGTCTTATGCTATTGAGGCGATTGAAGTACATGGAGTGATTGCAGGTTTGTGGTTGACATTTAAACGTTTAATGCGTTGTCATCCGTTCTGCAAAGGCGGTTACGATCCTGTGCCGCCGAAAAATTTAAAAAAGTAAGTCGTGTTGCGTTGCTTTTGACTTACAAACTGATGCGAGTCATCATGAGGAATTTACAGTGAAATTAGATAAAGAATCAATAATCGTTCTTGCGATTTGTCTTATTGTTTTGTTTGGTTGGGAACCTTTCTGCCGTAAGATGGGCTGGATTCCCGAAAAAACTGAAATTAAGACCGTCAAAAAAGAAAATGCAGTTAAATCTGAACAGAAATCTGTCGATACTGCTGTTGCAAAAAAAGACGGAATTGTTGAAAAAGCTGCAAAAAAAGTTGAAAAAATTACAAAATTTCCGGTTCTCAAATTGGAAAATAAATGCTGTGAAGTATTCTTCAAAGAAGATTTGAGTTCAATTGACAAAATTGTTTTTAAAGATTTTCTCAATAATGCAAAAAATGGCAAAATAATTGTTTCAAATGATTATAAACTTCAAAAAGGTATGCTTTCTGCAGAGTTTGTCAATGTCGATGTAGTTTCATACGATGTTGTTGAATACAAAAAAGTTGCTGATAATAAGGCAGTTATCAAAAATCGTGTTATTCTCAAAGACGGTTCTGAAATTATTATGAACCGTACCTATGAACTCAACAATGATTATACTGTGAATTATACAGTTTCACTTAAAAGCAATAAAGATGCAGTTCTGCCGATTTTCAAGGTCAGCGGCGGTGATCTGCAGCCGTGGAGTATTCTTTCCGGCGACAAGATTCGCAGTGATAAACTTGAAATCACAACTTTTGACAACAATAATAATGATGAGACTTTGAAATGTGATGTTTCTGATTCCAAATTTTTTCTTTCACCGGCTTTGATTGCACGCTGGGAGGCTTTGAGCAATAAATTTTTCACACTTATTCTCAAAAGTGAAGAAAATTTCACTCCTGTTGCCGGTCGTATCAAACTTGATGACAAGAAAAATTATCTTGCTTCAATAGCTGCTCAATATTCAAATGTCAAACTTGACAAAAATGCTGAAAAAGTTTTCAATTTCCAATATTATGCAGGTCCGAAAGAACCGGGATTGCTGAAGGATTTTGATCCTGAATGTTCAACTCTCATTAATCTGGCATGGGGACCGTTGAATCCGCTTGCCAAAGGACTGCTCTGGTTATTGGTTATGTTCAAAAATATTTGCGGTTCATACGGTTGGAGTATTATTATTCTGACTGTCATAGTCCGTCTGATTTTCTGGCCGGTTACCCAGAAATCAAATGAATCTATGAAAAAAATGCAGAAATTGCAGCCGCAGATCAAAGAATTGCGTGAAAAATACAAGGATAATCCGCAGCTCCTCAACACCAAAACTATGGAATTGTACCAGAAAGAACAGGTCAATCCATTCAGCGGTTGTTTGCCGATTTTACTGCAAATTCCGGTATTTTTCGCACTTTATGCGACATTAGACAATGCTCTTGAGCTGCGTCAGGTTCCCTTCTGGTGGGCATCAGATTTGGCAACAGCAGATACAGTCTGGTCGCATTCGCTCGGATTTTCAATTTTCGGTATCAGTACTTTGAAATTGAATCCGTTGGTTATCGTTATGACGGCATTAATGGTTGTGCAGCAGAAAATTACACCAAGTGCGATGGATCCTGCCCAACAGAAAATGATGGCATTGATGCCCGTAATCATGCTTATTTTCCTGTATGATCTGCCTTCCGGCTTGACATTATACTGGACAGTAAGTCAGATTTTCAGTCTTTTGCAGGTATATCTGCAGCGTAGGTTGGACAAAAAGAAAAGTGCCGCAGCATAAGTTTTACGGGCGGCGAAAAAGGAGAATTAAAATGACTTCAAAATTTGAAGAACAAAAAGACATGGCAGTCAAGACCCTTGGAATGATGCTTGATTATCTCGGTCTTGAAGCCAGTGTCCGCGGTGAAGAAAAAAATGAACGTATTGCAATTAAAATCAATTCTGAAGAACCCGGCCGTATTATCGGTAAAAGCGGTCAGACTCTGGAAAATATGCAGTATCTTCTCAATCTGATCATGTATAACGGCGATAAAGAATTTCCCCGTATCATGCTGGATATTGACGGTTATTCAAAAAATCGTGAACGCGGTTCCAAAGGTGATCGCCGTGAACGCGGCGGCCGTTCCCGCAAAAGTGAAAGCGGCATTTCAGAGGATGCACTCCGTCAGCAGGCCTTGGATGCCGGCAAAGAAGTAAAACGTTGGGGTGAATCGGTTACATTGCCGTTGATGAATCCGCATGATCGCCGTATTATTCATATGACTTTGAAAGATGACGCCGAGCTCACAACTGAGAGTGAAGGCGAAGGAACAATGAAAAAAGTTGTAATTTCTTTAAAAAAATAAGAAAAAGGGCTTGATAAACGCAAAAAATGCGTTATATTAAGCCTATCCTTTGTCGGGGTGTGGCTCAGTCTGGCTAGAGCGCTGCGTTCGGGACGCAGAGGCCGGAGGTTCAAATCCTCTCACCCCGACCATTTTTTTTGCCTTGAAAAATCGCTTAATAAAATCATCAAAATCATTTTCTCAAATAAAATTTGTTAATGATTTTTCAGATTTTCTTTTCAGTTCCATTCCGACATAGTCGGTATGGAGCGATTTTTTTATAATGGTTGCCCTCCGTTACTCGGCTTTCAGCCTGCGTTACTCACGCACCCCGCCTCCGGCGTGGTCATAATCCTCTTTTCCCGACTATTTTTTTTGCCTTGATTCCAAGGCAAAAAAACATGAAGCCGTCAGGCTTCGTTTCATGGCTCGCCTTGTCCGCCGTAGCCTTGGCGAAGGTGGAAGAGCCGCTTCATGCAGCGTAAGCTGTGCTTCATACGGCGAAGCCGTGCTTCATAAACGCCTTTTCAGACTTGGCACGGCGTAGCCCGCAGAGCGAAGACGGCTGAAGCATTTGCTTTTGCAAATATAAAGCATCGTCCGTTTCGCTCCCGATATGAAGCGTGGCTATCGGCACATTTTTGGGGATAATCCCCGCCGGTCTAACCGACTGGTTTTTCGTTTTAAATTCTCTGTTTGGAGAATTTGAAGAACGGGAAAACGCCATAAAGCAGCCAAAATTTTCCGTTTTGCCTTTACCGGGGACACCGCGTTTATGATCAAAATCCATTGATTTTTCGCTTTTCAAGTGAAGAAAAATAAATCCCCGACTATTTTTTTCTGAATCAAAACTCTCCGCTCCTTGTGTCCCCGACCATTCTATTTAAACACTTTTGTTTTGAATCAACAGAAAATCCTTACCATTTATCGCCTAATCAAAACACCAACCATTTTCAAAATCCCAAAACCAGTGACACAAGGGCTCTTGTTGATAGCTGATAAATTACAAGAATATAAAACAATACAGCAATATCTTTGCAATCGGCAAAAAAAATTCTGCGAACGCAAAGATTTTTAGTTGAAAAATCCAATATAAGCGGTATATTACTACAAATTATAGTAAACAGTACAGGGTGCAAAATGGCTATTTCATACAAAAAACTTTGGAAACTGCTTATTGATCGAGATATGAATAAGTCAGTCTTGAGGAGCATGACAGGCATTAGTTCCTCTTGCATGGCAAAACTTTCAAAAAATGAGAATGTTCATGTAAATGTACTTGATCGAATTAGTCAGGCATTAGGGTGTGATATTTCCGAAATCGTGGAAACCGTACCAGACGAGATAATACCTGTTGCCCGTACCCCAAGAAAAAAATATTTCGTAGACTTGTTCGCTGGCTGCGGCGGATTATCTCTCGGTTTAGAACAAGCCGGCTTTACTCCAGTTTTGGTGAATGAGTTGAATGCAGATGCAATGGCAACTTATTTAGCCAATCGTACTGATGAATTCCCATGGCTTAAAGAAAATAATGTTGCTGATGTAAAAGAATTGGTGTTATCTTCAGAAAAACTGGATGGTTTTCGTGATAAGATACAAAAAGAAATTGGAATAGATATTTATAATGGTGATTTAGATTTAGTTTGTGGAGGACCGCCTTGTCAAGGTTTTTCAGGACTTGGAATACGTCGGTCATACTCTGTGGAAAAGGAGCAATTGCCATCAAACTACTTGTATCAGGATATGGCGTTTCTTGTCAGTAAATTGCATCCTAAAATTTTTCTCTTTGAAAATGTAAAAGGATTACTTTCATCTAAGTGGACTAGTGCAGGTCATAAAGGTGAAATATTTGAAGATGTTCTAAAAACATTTCGATCTATTCCCGATTACAATGTGTGTTTTAAATTAGTTCATGCCAAAGATTATGGTGTTCCTCAAAACAGACCTCGAATTCTCATTGTTGGATTAAGGAAGGATATTTTTCCCGAGAAACCATTGTTTGATGATGCTGTTAAAAGCGGTTTTCTACCGTCGCCGGTTGGCGGTTATCCTGATTTGAGTGAATTGTTATCCGATTTAATTGATCCAGAATATATCAATGGCGGTGTAACAACTTGTTATAAGCATTCGATTACTTCCGATGTACAGCGTTATTTTAGAACGCAAAAGGATGGTAAAATGCTCAAAAAAGGCGATGCCTTACTTGAGCAAGAATATAGCAATCATTCTGCAAATATTGTAGAAAAATTTACTGCAATGATTGCTAATGGTGGAGAAATTCCTGAACAGTTTAGAACGAAGAAATTTGCACAGAAAGTCTTGCCTGAAGTATGGGCTGAAGATGGACCTTCCATTACGGCTTGTTCTGCACCTGATGATTATGTGCATTTTGCACAACCTCGTTCGTTGACTGTTCGAGAATGGGCTCGACTTCAAATGTTTCCGGATTGGTACATCTTTAAGGGTAAGCGAACAACAGGTGGTTTGCGGCGTGCTGGAAATCCCAGAGAAGGAATTTTTGATAGAGAGCTTCCAAAATATACGCAAATTGGGAATGCTGTACCGGTACGTCTTGCATATAATATTGGAAAACATTTTGCTCAAATGTTGGAGAAATAAAAATGCTTGCTCGTTCAGATACTCCAATTAGCGATGTTTTACCTTTGTTTGCTCAACAAGGTATTCCTGTTACCTTTCTTGTGCCAACTCCGACTGGGTACGGCAAATCCATAATGGATGCAATTGGTGATGTTCGTTTGTTTTTGAAAGAAGCGGGTTTGCATAATTATGATCTTCAAGGACAGGGGCAGGAAAATAAAGTAATAATAACAGCTTACTTTGTGTACTCTGATCGTTATGAAAAGACATATGCTTCATTATACAGACCACAAACAAAACAGGGAGATCCACGGATATGGTTTGCAAACTTGAAAAAGTATTGCAAACCTGATAATTTGTTGGCAATCACAGTTTATCGCAATGAGTTATATGTTATCAATTTGAGTGATTTAGCATTAAGAAACGCTTTAACTGATCCCAATACAGCACCATATAATCTGATGATGTCAATTATATCAGATGCAAATAGTATTTCTAATGAGTTATTGGAAAAGTTACGAGTAATTCATCAAATGGGTTTTGTCCCAACAGTAAAATCTGGAGATACTGGAGTTGGTATGACTTTGGAAAATTTGTTGGGGTTGCCGCCAAATTGTAACCGTAATCCTGATTATAAGGGGATTGAACTTAAGTCTTCAAGAATGTCTGACAGAACTCCCATGCCCAATCGGGTGAATTTGTATACTCAAGTTCCGGATTGGTCTATTAGTAGATACAATGCGATGGGGATTTTAAAGCGTTTTGGTTATATCAAAGATGGGAGACTTCAATTATATTGTACCGTTTCCAATAAGCCTAATCCACAAGGGTTGTATTTTGAAGTAAATTCAGATGAAGACCTTTTGGAAAATATAGCATCTACAAATATCGGCAGAGAAGATGTCGCAAAGTGGAGTTTGCTAAAATTAAGGACCGAACTTGCCAAAAAGCATAACGAAACATTTTGGATCAAAGCTGCGACAACATTTGAAAATGGTATTGAGTATTTCCGTTACGATAAAGTTATACACACCAAGACACCCAATGTGTATCTCTTTGGACATTTAGTCGAAAGCGGCATTATCACAATGGATTATACTCTTTCGCAAAAGAATGAACGAGTTCGTGATCATGGTTATATTTTTAAGTTGCATCCGAGAAATATAGATTTATTGTTCCCCCACCCAATTGAATATATATTGTGAATATTAATAGAAAGATTATGATGTGAAGATACATGTTTGGACTGTCCGGATAATGGCTTTGTGCGGTTTATTATCTTTGATAGGAATTTTGATTTTGCAAAACAGTGGCGATTGTTTTTGGAAAGATATTTTAATCGGAGTGTTTTCCAGTAGTCTTGTGTCGTTGACAATATCATTGGTCGCTTTTTTGCAAGAGCGCGAAAGAATTCTGAAAAAGTTTTATGAAAATTTAGGACAATGTTATTTCAGTACATTGGTTTTCAAAGGCGAAATCTCTATACTGCAAAAAGAAGCTTCTGAAAATAAATTATATCCAATCGGAGAAAAAATAAATAAAGCAATGAATCATGCAAAGGATGCAGATGAGAGAAAAAATGAATTAATGGATTATCATTATAGTGATTTTTCATTTTATAATTTTATATCGAAAACCCTTAATTTTATATATTCTGTCCATCAAGATTTGCATGCTGTAAAACTTCAAAAATCTACCTATGAATTTCTCTTTAATGCCAATCAACCGATTGTTATGGAATGTAAAAATGCTATAGCGGTATCAGCAGAACAGAATGCATTGTTTTCTCAGGAACAACTGGAGTTCAGTAAACAGGAAGCAACAAAATCTCTTGAAAATCTTATATCCTTGGCTAATTCTCAGATAAATATACTTGAAGATAAAATGACTTTATTAGAAAAAATATATAATCCTGACTGGGCATGGAGTCAACAAAAAGAATTTTGGAGATTAAAAGCTGATGAGCACATCAAAATATCAGAACGGTTAACTGAGTCTTTAGTGATTTGATTGTATTTAATTATCTCACCTGTGCAGGCTTGAAATAAAAGGTCTGGATTGAGGCAGAGGGGGCGGAACTGTTTATTGCGGCTCTCTTTGTGGTGTCCCGGATATTATTTTCTGATAAATGGAGACCATTTTTGCTTGTTTTAAAACACTATTTTTGAGTTAAATTCCGGTGTCTCTGTGCGAATGTTTGGTAATCAAAGACTTACAAAAATGGAGAATAAGTTTTGATTCGCATAAAAATCTTCCACCATTTTTTTTGCCTTTTTTTCAAAGGCAAAAAACATGAAGCCTGAAAAGGCTTCGTTTCATGGCACGTAGTGCCGCTCCGTATGACCTGTCATCCATAGCACTTCGTGCGACGGATGATGAGAAAATGAAAATAAAAGTTTATCCGTTTGTAATAGGCTCTGTACTGAATATTGACTGATAATAAAAAAAATTGAAGAGTTTGGGGTATAGCTTTTTTACTTACGCAAAAAAGCGGCAATACCCCAATGCGGCGAAGTCCGCCGGACTTTGCCTTTGCAAAATATAACAGGAACAGAACGAAAATATTTATCTTAAAATACTTTTTTTCAATCTGGCACTCAATCTGACCGAACAGAAATCCGGTCCGCACATGGTGCAATATTCTGAACCGTGCTGATTGGGAGCTGAACTTTCATTCAATGCCTGTGAACGCAGTTCTCTTGCCCACTCAGGATCAAGTGCCAGTTCAAACTGTTTCTCCCAGTCAAATTTTGCTCTGGCATCGGAAATCGCATCGTCACGCTTGCGGCTGCCCGGTTTATGCAGTGCGACATCCGCCGCATGGGCTGCAATTTTAAAAGCAACAACTCCACGCCGTACATCATCGGCATTGGGCAATCCCAGATGCTCTTTCGGAGTAACATAACAAAGCATAGCCGCTCCGTAATACGCCCCCATCATGCCGCCCATGCCCGCAACAAAATGGTCATATCCGGGTGCACAGTCAATAACAACAGGTCCGAGAATATAAAATGGAGCATCTCCGCAGATTTTACGTTCACGTTCCATATTTTCCTGAATCTGATCCAGGGGCACATGTCCCGGACCCTCCACCATGGATTGAACTTTGGCGGCACGGCAGCGGCAAACAAGTTCGCCCAATGTGTCAAGTTCAGCAAATTGTGCCTCATCGGAAGCATCCGCAAGACAACCGGGACGCAAACCGTCACCGAGAGAAAGAGTAACATCATATTTTTTGCATATTTCCAGAATTTCATCGAATGCTTCATAAAACGGATTTTCTTTTCCGTTTTCCTGCATCCATGCAGCAAGTAATGCACCGCCTCTGCTGACAATGCCGAGTTTACGTTTGAGAGCCAGCGGAACATATTTTTGCAAAAGTCCTGCATGAATGGTCATATAATCCACGCCCTGCTCCGCCTGTTCACGGATTACGGCAAGTATTTTGTCTTTGGCAAAATCATTATTGCCGTAACGTGCAACGATTTCATAAATCGGCACAGTACCGAGCGGAACGGTACAATTTGCAAGCATG
Organism: Lentisphaeria bacterium; assembly: GCA_017502435.1. Taxonomy (GTDB): domain Bacteria; phylum Verrucomicrobiota; class Lentisphaeria; order Victivallales; family Victivallaceae; genus RGIG5270. Next base: position 15,200 of record JAFVUZ010000021.1, on the reverse strand, counting down.
GTCTGACGAATGGATGTTATTTCACCTCCGGTACTTAAATCCATTATTGTATCTGCTCCGTAATGCAGAGCGATATTGAGTTTGCTCTGTTCTGCTCCCGGACAACTGGAAAGCGTGGAATTACCGATATTGGCATTGATTTTGGTTTTAAGTTCTCTGCCGATACCGCACGGAACGAGATTTTTGTGATTGATATTTGCAGGAATAACAACAGTTCCTGAAGCGACTCTGTCAGCAATGAACTCAATCGGACGCTGTTCAATTTCGGCGACATGTTTGATTTGCGGGGTGATTATCCCTTTTTGAGCATATTCTATCTGTGTCATAATTTTTCCCATGTTATCAAATTTGAATAATTTTTGACGGGCGGATACATTTGCGAAAGGTTATCATTCAACATTCTGTTTTCTGCAAGCGAGCCGTAAACAAATGCTTTTGCCTCCGTCAGCGATTGCTGCCAATTTTTTCCTGAAGCAAAATTTGCCGCTATTGCCGCACTCAAAGTACAGCCTGTTCCGTGAGCGGTATTGCCGTGAATTTCAACAACAGGTGAACTCAATTCATAAAGTTCTCCCTCAAAACAGACAATATCTGTCACTTTATCGGCATGAATGGCGTGACCGCTTTTCAAAAGCACATTGCATTTGTATTTGTTGTAAAGCTGCATTGCCGCTTCTTTCAGGTCATCGGAAGTTGTCAGTTTGCAATTCAGCAGCAGTTCCGCTTCGGGGATATTGGGAGTGAGCCATTGTGCCAGAGGGAAAAATTTTTCCTGCAGTGCCGAAATTGCAGAATCCTCAAGCAGTTTCGTTCCTGAAGTTGAAACCATTACGGGGTCAACGATTAAATTTAAATCATATTTTTCCGCAATCATGGCAACACATTCAACAGTTTTTCCGTCGCCGAGCATTCCTGTTTTGGCGAAACGCACAGGAAAAACATCCAGCACGCTTTCAATCTGATTTTTTACAGATTCAATCGGCAGAATATCAATTCTGCGTACTTCAAAAGGATTTTGAGATGTAACAGCAGTTATTGCCGAACAGCCGTAAACTTTAAAAGCATTAAAAGTCCGCAAATCCGTCTGAATCCCCGCCCCGCCGCCGGAATCGCTTCCGGCAATGGTCAGAACTGCGGGCAGAAAATTATTCATGATATGCTCCTTTCATTATCTGCTGCAGATGTTTCACTTTGGCTGTGACATCGGGGGCCTGAGTAATTTCCGTCACCATGGCGATATGCTTGAAACCTTTGGCACAAAGCATCTCCAAATGGTGTTCCTTGATACCGCCCATGACAGAAAACGGACAAGTCACAAGAGACTTTAATTCTTCGATTTTTTCAAGTCCCAATGCACCGCAGGCGACACTTTTGGTTTGAGTGGGAAACATCGGTCCGATATTCAAATAAGAACAGCCGTCGGCAAGAGCTTTGAGAATTTCTTCTTGGTTGTGAGTCGAAACTCCGAAAAACAGTTCAGGAGCAAGTTTTTTCGCTTCAGCGAGAGGAAAATCCTCCTGCCCCAGGTGAACTCCGTCCGCATTCGCTGCCATGGCAATATCCAGACGGTCGTCAATTATCAGCAGCATTTGATAATTATCTGTGATTTTTTTACATTTTTTTACCAGTTCAAACATGGCACAGTCAGAGAGATTTTTCTCTCTGAGCTGAATGATTTTGGTTCCGGCGGAGGCAATGTTTGCGACAATATCGCAAACACTGCGGCCGTTGCAGAACTCTGAACTTACCACCGGATAAATGTCTGAACTTTTGAATAAATCGAGCCGTTCAGCAAAGGTACGCATTTTTCAGTTGCCCTTTTCGATGATAAGTTTGGCAACTTTGCGTCCGGACATCAGCATCCCGCCGAAAATCGGTCCCATACGGTAGCCGCCCATTACGTTGTTGGCACTCATTCCGCAGGCATAAAGTCCGGGAAAATAGCAGCGGGTGTTTTCGACGGTTGAGGCTTCGCCGTTTTCGACCCACATCGGTTTTTCGCCGATGATGTCTCCGGTCGGGGTATCGAGCTGGATTTTGGCTTTTTTGACGGCAAGATTGAGGATTTCGCTGGGATGACCGGTTCCGTCAACGACATTTTCAGCGATAACAGTCAGGGGATCGACGTGCAGTCCGAGGCGTTCAACGCAGGTCCAGTTGATTACAAGTCCGTTGACTTTGCCGTTTTTGAAAACGAGATCTTCGACACTGACAGAGTTGAAAATTTTCGCTCCGGCTTTCAATGCTCCGAAAATAAGTCCGCTTGCCATTTCAACTGAATCAAGTGTGTGATAACCGGGTGCATTTTCAAGTTTTTTGTGGGTGATATTGAAATCATCAAGAATGTCAAGAGCTTCATCCTGAACAATAACTTCATTGAAAAGCATACCGCCGCCCCAGGTGCCGCCGCCGGGTGCAAGTTTACGTTCAAAAACTGCAGTTTTCAAACCTGCTTCAGCCAGATAGCGTGCAGCGACAAGTGCAGACGGACCGCCGCCGACAAGAGCGACGTCAAGTTTCAGACCGTCAATGAGTTTTTCGCTGAAATTGGAGATGATTGCTTTTGAGATAATATTTTCCGCTGACATACCGGAAATCCTTTCCGGAGCGATTTTACGCTCCCGTTATGGGTATGTCGGTGCGGAATGCACCAAATAAAAAGTGTAATAAAAATATTTTTCATTTTTCTTCCTACGCCGGCATTACCCGTTTCAGGTTCAAAGGGTTTGATCTCAGCCGTTGTCACCGCGACAACAGCACCCCTGTGTTACAATAAATTTAATATAATCCTTATTTTGCAAAAAAGCAAATCATTTTTGCAAAAATATTACGCACAATTATAAATCAGTATCTCCGTCTTTGCCGCAAAACAAGCCGTTATTTTCTGAACAAGCGTATAATACTTATTTCTGGCGGAACGCCGAGACGGAGCGGAAAACCGCTCCAGAGTGATGCACCTGCACTGATGTAAAGTTTCATGCCGTCAATATCATATTCGCCGCAGACAACTCCTTCGTTGCTTGGAGCAATAAGCAGTTTGTTCATGCCGATAATCATGCCGCCGTGAGTATGGCCTGAAATTTGCAGAGCAACACCGCTTCGGGCATTTTTCCGCAAATTTTTCGGCTGATGCGACAAAAGTATTTTGAAGCTGTCAACGGGAACATTCTGCCATGTTTTTTGTAAATCGGGCAACTCTTTTTTGTGTCTGTATGCCGCATGATCTGCAATGCCGCCGACATAAATGCTTTTGCCGTCTTTTTTGATTTCAACATTGGCATTTATCAGCATCGGAAGTTTGAGTTCCGCAAATTTTGCCAGCCATTCCTCGTAACCTGAATAATATTCATGATTGCCGAGTGCTGCATAAACTCCGTAAGGTGCAGACAACTTTTTCAGAGGTTCAATGTCTTCCATACGTTTATCAACTCTGCCGTCAATTATATCGCCGGGCAGAACTATCAAATCCGGTTTTTCCGCAAGAGTCAAATCAATAATGCGTTCAATAAATGGAGATTGATTTACAGCACTTGCGTGCAGGTCTGCCAGCACTGCGATTTTGAAACCGTCAAACTCTGTTGGCAGATTACTGAATTTCATATCAACATATTTGACCGGCGGTGTCAGCAGTCCCTCATACAGCGAATAGCCCGAAAACAATACAGATATTCCGAGTATAACACAAACAATAATTCCGTGCGGCAGTTTGCGTTTCAGAACTTTTTTATATTCAAGGATTTTCCAGACAGGGAGGATTATTATGTCTTTGAAAAGCAGAAAAGCCGAGGCAAAAAACAGTATCCCATACAGAAATGCAACCGCTATAAGCATACAGCGGGGAAGCTCCGGAGCGAAAAACATCCCGCCGCCGAGTCTGCGTAAAATACCGTTTTTCTGGGCAATGCAGAATATCGCCAACAACATCGGTATTTTGTATTTCCATGATACTTTAAGCGGCAGTATCATACTTGCTGAAATATATGCAAAAAGCACCATTGCCATCATGAACATTTTTTCTTCTCCAGAAAGTCTATCAGTTTGAAACAGGGAAATATGCTCCATGCCAGCAGCAGAAATATCCACATGATAAGCGGAACTTTGCTGCCGCTGAAAAACAGCACCAGAAATAAAATATTCACAACCGTCATAGGAGCCCGGATAATGGCAACCATAAAATCACGTTTTATTTTGCCCCAGCGGTCACTTCTGGCTTTGATTGATTCCACAAAACTTCTGGCAAAAAAGAAATACATCGCCAGCCAGATGAAAAACAGAGTGTAAAATATATTCAAAAGCCCGAATCTGTAAACCAGCCAGAAAAGCGATGACAGAACCAAAGCTCCTGCAAATGAATAGAAAAAAGTCATTACAGAACGTGCTTTATCAAAACAATTTTTATTTATCTCACTCATTTTCATCCTTTTTGCTTCTGGCGATGGCGTTGGCGGCAAGCGTGCCGGTCATTTGTTCAAAACTTATTCCTGCTACTTTTGCCGCTTTGGGGACGAGACTGGTTGCAGTACAGCCGGGGATGCCGTTGCCTTCGAGGAAATACGGCACATTGTTTTCATCGATGATGAAATCGACCCGCAGGATGTCTCTGCAGCCTGCTTCTCTGTAAAAATTCATGGCATATTCCGAGGCAATTCCGATGGTTTTTTCATCCAGACTTTTCACCGGACAGAAATATTGGGTCCTGCCGTTTTTGTAAAGATATTTGGCATCGTAATCATAAAATTGCGACGGACTGGCAATTTCAATAGCGGGCAGAACTGTATCATTGACAATGGGAACGGTTATTTCCACACCTTTGACAAATTCTTCAGCAAGGATTTCATTGGCGAATTTGAATTCACGGTCAAGTGCAGCGGCAAAATCCTCTGCTTTTTTGACCAGTTCAATACCGATGGTTGAACCTTCATTCGGGGCTTTCAGCACCAGCGGAAAGGTGAAATCGGAGGGAAGTTCTTTTTGGTCAGGAGTCAGAATGCACCATTTAGCAGTTGGAATAGAGAGTTTATCTGCGAGTTTTTTGGATTCAATTTTGTCCATGACGAGTTTGCAGGCGGCACTTGAAGAACCGACAAAGTGGATATTTTCCTTTTCCATTTCCGATTGAATGCCGCCGTCTTCGCCGAAGCCGCCGTGCAGAACGACATAAACAGCGTCAGCTTTACGCATTTCATCATTTACGGCACATTCACGGATGTCGATTTCGGTGACATTGTAATTGGCATTACGCAGAGCCTGAGCGACTGCCGCACCGGAGCGGAGAGAGACTTCACGTTCACTGGAACAGCCGCCTTTGAGGACAGCGATTGAGGGCGGACATGGAGAGTTGAGAATTTCATTCAGCGATTCCGGATTGATGAAATTGACTTCCGGAACGAGATAAACATTGAAAAGTTCGGCAACGGTCTGACGGGCTTTTTTCATCAGTTCAAGGATGTCTTTTTCGGAGGCATTATTGAAATTTACAATGAAATTTGCGTGTTCATCACTGATCTTTGCTCCGCCGCAAATTTCGCCTTTGAGATTTACCATGTCGATAAGTCTGCCTGCGGGATCTTCGGATGAGATATTTTTGAACATACATCCTGCAGTTCTGCCTTTGGGCTCACGCTGGCGGCGGAGTTCAAGTTCCTGCTGAACTGCCTTTTTTTCGACTTCGGAGACGGCGGGGACGAGCCGGAGACTTGCTCCGGTGATGATGACATCGGAGGGGATATTGCTGTGACGGTATGACCAGACGATTTCATCTTTTCCGGCATGGTAAACAGAGCCGTCATGGTAACAGCCGAAAATTTCCACAATATGATTTGCAATATCGTCTTCTCTGGCACCGGCATTCATGCGGACCGCACCGCCGATACCGCCGGGGATTCCTGCCAGTGAAGCCATTCCGCCGAGACCCTGAACTATGCCGTACTGTATAACTTCGATAAGTTTGACGCCGCATCCGGCAGAAATCACATCACCGAGATGAGAGATTTCTTTGAATTTTCCCTGTTTGAGAACGATTATGACGCCGTTATATTCTGCATCGCAGCCGACAATGTTGCTGCCGCCGGAAATAACAAAACATGGAATTTGATTCTGATAAAGAGTTTTGAGCAGTCTGCTGAGTTCGACATCATTTTCCGGATAGGCAACGACCGGAGCCTTTGAGCCGCAGCCGAGAGTTGTAAGTTCGTTGTATGGGACATCAAAACGGAATTTTATATCGGGGAGAAGTTCGTGGATTTTCTTCATTTTTTTCCTCCGTACATCATTGCAGGGTCCTTGAGAACTGCTTCGGTTTCAACAAGTTCGCCGTTTTCATCAAGTTTGCGGTAGAAACAGCTTTCGTGTCCGGTATGGCAGGCGACGTGGCCGATCTGGTTGACTTTGAGCAGAATGCAGTCCAAGTCACAATCAAGATAGATTTCTTTGATTTCCTGAACGTTGCCGCTTTCCTCGCCTTTACGCCACAATTTCTGACGGCTGCGTGAGAAATAGACGGCATGACCGGTACGGATGGTTTCATCCCATGCTTCTTCGTTCATAAAAGCCATCATTAATATTTTACCGCTCTGATAATCCTGGGCAATAGCGGGTAAAAGACCGTTTTCTTTTGCAAAATCGGGTTTTGTCATAATATCTGTAATCCTTTCAATATCAATAATTCTGCAGTCTGCAACAGCATTCTTTTGCCTCCTGCAGTATCTCTTTTTCGCTTTCGATAAATTTGTGCAGCATCAGTATTTCACCGCCGCATACGACAGTGTCAATACAGCTTGAATCCGCCGAATAGACCATATTGGAAATAAAGTTGTGATTTGCCATCATCAGCGGGTGTTCCAGATCGACCAGCAGAAAATCTGCCGCTTTGCCGACGGCAATTTCACCGCCGTCAATCCCGAAAGCCTTTGCTCCGTTGCACGTTGCCGCTTTGAAAATATCGATGTCTTTGCCGACCTCCGGATTGTGTGACTGCCGTTTGGCTGAAAGTGCTGCAAATTTCATCTCTTCAAGCATGGAAAGATTGTTGTTGGAGCAGGCCCCGTCAGTACCGATGGTTATGGGACAGTTGTGCATTTCGACAACTTCATGGTAATGGAACGAGCCTGAACCGAGTTTCATATTGGAGCAGGGCATATGTGAAATATGAGCCCCGCGCGCTTTGATAAGTTCAATATCTGACGGTGAGAGAAAAAGTGAATGGGCAAGAATTGTTTTTTCTGTCAGAACTCCCAGAGAATCAAGATATTCAGCCGGAGTCATGTGGTGTTCTTTCAGACAGTTTTTGAATTCTTCTCTGGTCTCTGCCATATGGATATGGATGTAATAATTTTCCCGGCGGGCCTTGTCTGCTGCTCCGAGGAGTTTGTCTTTGCCGACGCTGTAAATTGCATGAGGTGCGAGGGTCAGGCGGATTTTGCCGTCGGCTTCAATGGCCTGCCGGTTGTTTTCAAGTTGGCGGTTGATGTCGCTGTTCTGCAATTCGATCTTTGTATCGGAGCCGGATAGGAAAAGCATTCCGACGGCGGCACGGACTTTCATCTCTTTTGCGGCACGAATCGTCTCCATCGGGTACCAGTACATATCGTTGAAAAAAACCGTTCCGGTACGGATCATTTCCAGAATGGCAAGTTTGCTGCCGATATAAATATCTTCCGGTGTGAGTTTCGCCTCAACCGGCCAGATATATTGCTGAAGCCACTTGAAAAGAGCCATATCATCGGCATAACTGCGCAGCAGTGTCATGGCTGCGTGAGTGTGAGTATTGTAAAAAGCCGGAGAAACAGCGAGAGTCCCTTTGCCGTCAATGATTTGACAATTTGTACTGTCAATAATTTCAGGAGCGATCTCTTTGAAAACTCCGTTTTCAATCATGATGTCGCGGCTTTTGCCGTCAAGAATAACATTTTTGAGTAATATGGAGGAGGCCATTTTTTCACCTTTTGCAGCTGTATTTTTCGAGTTTTTCCAGATCACTGTTTATAATACCATGTTTCCGCACAATATTCAAGTAATAATCGTTTAATTTTTCAGAAGGAATTATAAAATTTTCCCCGTCCGTATTTTTAAGAAGTTCCAGCATACCGGCATTGTGCAGAGCCATGGTCGGGTCGATAAATTTCAGATGTGTCGGTTCATCGAGGATAAAATTGAGCGGACGGTTGGCGTTGAGTATTCTTGATGGAGTGATAAGGCCGCCGAATTCATCTTCAACACCGATATTGGCAATCAGAGCATTTGAATTTACAAGTTTCTGCAAATCAAGAGTTTCCGTTAAACTGCCGTAAATTCCTGTCGCAGTTATCACACAATATGCATCATCAAGAAGAGAGTTTATTTTATTTCTGTCAAAACGGCTGACGGCGTGGAACATTGGCGGCACAGGGCGGTTCTGCCAGTCATCGACGGCATAGACATTGGCTCCTGCATCCAGACAGTACATGGCGACGCCGAAGCCGACTTTGCCGCAGCCTAAAAGCAGGATATTTTTGTTTTTCATCTCTGCAAGTCCGAGTTTTTTCATCGCCCGGAAAAATCCTTCGCCTGTGCCGAGGGCGGTTTCGATGGTTTTGATTTTGCCGGAGTCAGCGAGAAAAACCTTTTTATTTTTTTGCTGATAATGATAAAAGCCGGAACGGGTAAGTTCAGAAACGCCGTATTTGACTTCAATATCGGCATTAGCCCCGGCACAATCGAGAATAAAATCAAAAGATTCTGAGGATTTGCCGTTTTCGACAGTTTTAATTCCTGATTTTTTGAGAAAGGTTATTATTTCTGCATCAAAAGGGACATTGCCGCCGTAACCGACAGTCAAATCAATATTTGCTTTGAACAAAGGGAGATATTTGTTGAGAGTGTTGCGGAAAACCGGTGTAGCATCGAGAACTTTGCAGTTTTCAATTTTTTTTTCACCGGAGAAATCCTGTATTTGAACCTCCAGAGCCGCCCGCTCCTCCGGACGGTAAAATTGTTCAAGATATTTTGACAGGAAATCGAACATTTTTTATAAATCCTTTTGCAGCAAAGGGATAAGTTTTTCGACATCACCGGCTCCGATAACTGCGGTCAGAACTTTTTCATTGCCGCAACTTGCCCAGACAGAATGAAGTTTTTCATCATTTTCAAAAGAGAGATATTCGCCGTTTGCAAGTTCTGCCGCCAAATCTTGCGACGTCGGAGTTCCTGATTCGTTCCAGGCGGCAAAGACCGGTGCGACCATGACTTTATCCGCCTGTGTATTCAAAATGCGGACGAAATCGGAAAAATATTTTTTCAATCTGGCGTAACGGTGCGGCTGAAAAATAACATGCAGACGGTATCCCTGATAAAGTTCCTTCATGTATTTCAAAGAAGATTCAAGTTCCGTCGGATGGTGGGCGTAATCTTCCAGCAGAATGCGTCTGTCATTTTGTCCGTGGATGGTCATGCGGCGGTCAACTCCTTTGAAATCGGCAAGTATTGAGGGAGTGACATCAAAGCCGAGAGTTTTAACTGTCTGCAGAGCGAGGTTGGCATTGGTTTTCATAAAACCTGCAAACGGGATGTCGTTTTTGCCGTCCGGCATATCCAGCAGGATACGTTTGTTTTTGAAGGGTTCTGAAATTGCATTCAGCACCGGAATATCATAATGGATTACAATTTTTGAATTACGGCAGAACTGCTGAAATTTGACGAATTGTTCTGCTTCTGCTTCTTTGCTCCATGCGTGGTCTGCATCATAGTTGGTGATAACTCCGACAGTGGGGGACAAAAGGGCGTGGCTGTAATCGCTTTCGTCAGCTTCGGTAACAAAATATCTGCCGTCACCGGCACTGAACGGCAGATCTCCGTTCTGCAGTGCTCCGCCGATAAGACAACCGGGATTGGCATTGCATTTACGGAGTATATGAGTTACCATTGCAGTTACAGTGGTTTTGCCGTGTGATCCGGAAACGGCAACTGAATTTTCATAAAAAGGGACGATTTTTTCCGCCAGAAACTGTCCGCGTTTGAAACACGGGATATTTTTTTTCTGAGCGGCGAGCAATTCGGGATTGTCTTTGGCGGCGGCAGATGTGAATACGACAGCATCAGTATTCTGCGGCAGATTTTCTGCAGCATGGCCGTAAAAGATTTCGGCTCCTTTGGAACGCAAAAACTCCGATTTGGGATTTTTTTCCAAATCGGAGCCTGAAATACAGACATTCTGCTCCAGCAAAATTCCGCCGATAGCAAACATCCCGACTCCTCCGGAGCCGATGAGATGCACATGACGGAATTCAGCTGGCAAGTCCGGCATATATACACTTATTTCTTGCAGAATTCTGCAATTTTTTCAACGACATATTCACGCATTTCGTCGGTGCTTTCGGGATAGATGGGCAGAGCCATGATTTCACCGGTGATGCGTTCACTGACGGGATGGTCACCGATTTTGCCGCCGAGTTCTTTGAAGCAGTTCTGCAGATGGAGTGACAACGGATAGTAAACGGCACAGCCGATGCCATTATCAGCGAGATATTGTTTGAGAGCATCACGTTTGCCATCGGCAACGCAGATACAGAACTGATTGTAGATGTGGCGGGTGGAGTAAGCGGCTTCCTGCGGCAGAGCAATCTGACCTTCGAGACCGGCAGCGGCGAAAAGTTTGCGGTAATGTGCAGCGTTTTTCTGACGTGCTTCGCTCCATGAATCGAGGTAGCGGAGTTTGATAGAGAGAACTGCGGCCTGCAAGGCATCCAGACGGAAGTTGCCGCCGACATAATCATGGATATAAGTACCGCTCTGACCGTGGTTGCGGAAAATTTTGAGCAGTTTGGATTTTTCTTCATCCATTGCAGTAACAGCACCTCCGTCGCCGAAGCAGCCGAGGTTTTTGCTGGGGAAGAATGAGAAACAGCCGTAATCACCGATTGAACCGACACGTTTTCCTTTGTATTCAGAACCGATAGCCTGACAGCCGTCTTCGATAACGATGAGGTTGTGTTTTTTGGCGATTGCCATGATGGGATCCATATCAGCACTCTGACCGAACAGATGGACGGGGATGATGGCTTTGGTTTTGGAGGTGATTTTTTCTTCGATTCTGGCGGGATCGATATTGAAAGAGACAGGGTCGATGTCGGCGAAAACAGGTTTTGCACCGACGCGGACAATGGCACCGACAGTGGCAAAGAAAGTAAAGGGAGTGGTGATAACTTCGTCACCGGCACCGATACCTTCGACCATCAGAGCGATGATGAGAGCATCTGAACCGGAAGTGACACCGCAGCAATAGGGAGCCTGGCAGTATTGAGCAACTTCAGTTTCCAGTTTTTCGACTTTGGGACCGAGGATAAAACGCTGAGATTCACAAACTTCGAGCATTTCCTTGACGATTTCATCTTTCATCGAGAGGTATTGACCTTTGAGGTCGAGCAACGGAACATTCATTTTTCACATCCTTTTTTTAAGATTTAAACTGTTCATTTCCATAATGTATCACTTTTAATCAGATTTTCAACATTGAATTGTAAAAAAATTCATATTCTTCCTTGCGAATCATATATTATCGTGTTATATTTTATTGCATAATATCGTAGAACTTGCAAACAAGGATTTTTTATGAATATCGGCGACAGATTTGAAGCAGTAATAGAAAAAATAGTTTTCGGCGGAGATGCATTCTGCAAAGCACCCGACGGAATGGTTGTTTTTGTGGCAAATGCTCTTGTCGGTGAACGTTTGATACTGGAGATAAAAAGTATCAAAAAAAGTTTCGCAAGAGCAAAAATAATCAGCATTGTTGAACCGTCACCCGGCCGCATAGAACCGGTCTGCAAATATGCCGATGTATGCTGCAACTGCAAATATCTGTGTATGGATTTTGCCGAAGAAAACAAAGTAAAACATGAACAGATCAAAGATGCAATATTGCGTGAATCCCCCTCTGATATTGATGCTTTATCTCCGGAAATGGTCAGCGGCAGTGAATTTAATTACCGCAACAAAGTCGAATTTCATGCTCACAGAGTCGGCAATCTGCTGGACGTAGGCTATGTCAAATCCGACAACGTAACCGTTTTTGATGTGGATAAATGTCTGCTGCTCAATGAGAAAATCCAGCAGCAGTATGATGAAATACGGTCAAATATTTCTGTTATGCATTCACTGCGTGACGGGATGGAACTTTCACTGCGTTACGCCTCTGGTAAAGGCGAAGTCACATATTGGCGTAATTCTCCGGATAAACGTGCATCATGGCTGAAGGAAAAACTTTCCTGCGGAATGTTTTCTGTGCCGCTCGGCAACTTTTTTCAGGTCAACAACGAGATTGCAGACAAACTTCTTGTAACTGCCGCACAGGCTGTGGCGGAGTCCGGGGCAAGTGAACTGCTCGACCTTTACTGCGGAGCGGGATTTTTCTCTTTCGGCTGTGCTGCGATGTGCCCCGGTTTGAAAAAGATTTCCGGCGTTGAGATAGAGGAACGTTCCATAGAGTGTGCGAAATTCAATCTCAAAGGATTTGAAAATATTGAAGGTTCCTTTTTTGCCGCAGATTCAGCTAAAAAACTTCCATCAATTCTCAAAAATTTGCAGTCTGACTGCTGTGTGATCGTCGATCCTCCACGCAACGGATTGGATGCCAAAGTTCCTGCCATGCTGGGCAATGCTCCGCAGGTAAAGTCACTTGTTTATATTTCCTGTAATCTTGCCACCTGGACGAGAGATTTGCACCGTCTCAAAAAGTACGGTTTCAATCTTTGCAGTGTGCAGGGATTTAATATGTTTCCACGAACCGGTCATTTTGAAATCTTTTCATACTGGACAAAATAATGCAGAAAAATCATATATTTTCCGCTGCAAATCAGAACGGCAGCAGCGGACACCGGAAAAGATTGCGGGATAAATTTCTGTTCGGCGGCGGCAGATCTTTGTATAATTATGAGAAATTGGAACTGCTGCTTACTTACAGCATTCCGAGACGTGATGTCAAGCCGCTGGCGAAAGCTCTGCTCAGCAAATTTGAATCATTCCGAGGTTTGATGAATGCCTCTCTTGATGAGATAACTGAAATTCCGGGAATAAGCGAAAACAGTGCCGCTCTGATTCTGCTGGTCAAAGAGTTATGCTGTGATTATCTTGAAGAAAAAATATATGAAAAGCCGATAATTGAACATATTGACGAAGTTGTCAATTTTGCACGTATGAAAATCGGCGGTTATCCCAAAGAAATTTATATGTTCATGTATCTTGATTCCAGAAATCATCTGCTCAATTATGACTGTATGCAGCCCGGAACCATTGACCGCTCCGTAGTGCATTCAAGAGAAGTCGTTGAACGTATCCTCAAAAATAAAGCCGCTTCAGTTATTGTTATCCATAATCATCCGTCAAGAATGTGTCTGCCGTCAGAACAGGATTTAATGGCGACCTGCAAACTGGTAAAGGCTTTGAATGCTATTGAGATCAGACTCTTTGACCATATCATTGTCAGCGATGCTGATTTTCACAGTATGGCAGCACATAATGAACTGCCGAAGCAGATAATTTAGGCGTATAACTTTTTAAAATCGAAAGATTTTAGATAAAAAATTTGCAAATTCCGATATTTGATGTACATTATGTAAATATTTTATCATTAAAATTTTATTCATTAACATAAGAGGTATTACTATGGCTGAAAAACAACAGGATTTAATGGAAAAGATCGTAAGTCTGTGCAAACGCCGCGGCTTCGTCTTTCAAAGCTCTGAAATTTACGGCGGTTTCAACGGTTTTTGGGATTACGGTCCCTACGGCAGCCGTATGAAACGTGCCATCGAAAATCTTTGGTGGCATGAAATGGTCGAAATCCGCGACAATATCGAGGGTTTGGACTCCACCGTTATCTGTCATCCCAAAGTCTGGAAGGCTTCCGGTCACATCGACCAGTTCAGCGACCTTATGACTGACTGTAAAGACTGCAAAGCACGCTGGCGTGTCGATCAGATGGCTGATCCCACCACCTGCTCCGCCTGCGGTTCCAAAAATCTTACCGAACCCCGTGAATTCAATCTGATGATGAAAACTTTCGTCGGTCCGGTCTTTGACGAAGAACACGCCGCTTATCTGCGAGCAGAAACCTGCCAGCCGATTTTCGTTGATTTCGATCTGATCCGCATTGCCGCACGTCAGAAACTTCCCTTCGGTATCGCCCAGATCGGTAAAGCATTCCGTAACGAAATCAACCCCCGTAACTTCACTTTCCGCAGTCGTGAATTTACCCAGATGGAAATGGAATTTTTCTGCGACGGCGAACAGGGTATGGAATTTTTCGAATACTGGAAGGAACAGCGTATCAATTACTACAAAAACAAACTCAAATTCAAAGACGATTTCTTCCGTATCTATGTCCACGAAAAACTCGCTCATTATGCCAAGGCCGCTATTGACATCGAAGTCAAATTCCCCTTCGGCTGGGGCGAACTTGAGGGCGTTCACCACCGCGGAACCTGGGACTTGTCACGTCATACTGAATTTTCCGGTCAGGATCTGCAGTATATGGACCATGACAACGGCCGCAAATTCATGCCGACCGTCATCGAAACTTCCGTCGGTCTGGATCGTACCTTCCTCGCAATCCTCGCCAATGCTTATGACGAAGATACTGTTTCAACTCAGAAAGAAGGTATGGATGAAGACGTCCGTGTCGTCCTCCATCTGCCCGCCGCAATCGCTCCCATCCAAGTCGCAGTTTTGCCGCTGTCCAAAAAACTCAACGACAACGCCCGGACTCTTTACAAGGAACTCAATGAACACTTCCGCTGTGAATTTGACGTCACCGGCAGTATCGGTAAACGTTATCGCCGTCAGGATGAAATCGGTACTCCGTACTGCGTAACTTTCGGCTTCGAATCTGCCGCAGATAACGCCGTTACCATCCGTAACCGCGATACTATGGAACAGGAACGTGTCAGCATCGACAATCTCCGCTCCTATCTGGAAAAGAAACTTGCTGAATAATAAGTTCTGCAGATAAAATCAAAGGCTGTTGCGAACCCCAAAAGGTTGGCAGTAGCCTTTTTTAATAGGTTCTGTACTAAACATTGACTGATAATAAAAAAAATGAGGGGGTTCGGGGGGGCGTTCCACCCGCCTTTTGGTCTGCTATCGCCTTGGCAAAAGCTCGTTGTGTATTTTTACAACGGAGTATTGTCAATGCGACAGCATATAAAAAGAGAGCTTGCTCTCCCCTGATG
>JAFVUZ010000242.1 GCA_017502435.1 Lentisphaeria bacterium | reverse complement strand
CCTCCCCTATATAAAAGCGGGTGGAACGCTAGGGAATGAGCAATCAAATCTTCCGCCGGATTAGCCACATCAGGGGTATGCCGTTCGTTGCTGTCGCAACTCACTATACCCCCGAACCCCCTCAATTTTTTTTTATTATCAGTCAATGTTTAGTACAGAGCCAAAAATTAAAGACTGCTGTAAAATTATTTTGCGGTGAAAAACTTTATAAATGAAGTTTTTTCCCGTACTTTTTTTTACACTTATCCCTCCTGCAGGAGTATATCCATCCCCATTTTATAACGCTGATGCGTGATGTCGAACGATTTTATTGCAGCAAAATATTTCCTTTGTCCTTCCTCTGTATGAAAGCAAATGAACTGCAGAGAAATGACAAAGAAAATCTTTTACCATGATTGCCGGCAATGGGAGATCACCGTTCAGCATAAATGCTTCTCTACGCTCCCCCCTCTCCCGGCTCTTTAAATTTTGCAAATCCTTAAACTCCTTAAATTCTTCAAATTCCCTATCTCCACCCAATGGCAACAGAACAAAACAAAAAAACCGGTGTACTTTTGCAGTACACCGGTTTAAAAAACAGCTTAAAGCTATTAAGCGATAACTTCAACTTTACCGCCGGCAGCTTCAATTTTAGCAGCAGCAGCTGCTGAGAATTTAACAGCCTGAACGGTAACAGCTTTGGTAATTTCGCCATTGGCAAGTATCTTGAGGGGCAATTCAGCTTTGCCGATCAAGCTCTTGGCACGGAGGGTTTCGCTGTTGACAACTTCACCTGCATCGAAGTTGGCTTCGATGATGTCGAGGTTGACGAGAGTGAAGTCAACGTGGCTCATGCTCTTGAAACCGCGTTTGGGCAAGCGACGGAAGAAGGTGATCTGACCGCCTTCAAAGAAGGGACGGTAAGATGAACCGGTACGTGAATGCTGACCCTTTTCACCGCGGCAGGCAGTTTTGCCCATTCCGGAACCATCACCGCGACCGACGCGTTTGCGACGGTGGGTTGAACCGGGAGTAGAAGTGATTTCGTGCAATTTCATTTTATTACTCCTTACTTGTCGAGGCCGCGTTTTGCCATGGCTTCGCTATGGCTGCAGAGCATACCGAGAGCTTTGAAAGTAGCCTTGGCGACGTTAGCTGCGTTGTTGGCACCGAGAGATTTTGCCAGAACGTCTTTGACGCCGGCAAGATCAAGGATGGCACGGACAGCACCGCCGGCGATCAAACCGGTACCGGGAGCTGCAGGTTTGAGCAAAACTCTTGCACCGCCGAATTTGACTTCGACTGCGTGGGGAAGAGTTGCTCCGTGCATATTGACGGTGAACATATTGCGACGGGCGGCATCATTACCTTTGCGGATAGCATCGGAGACTTCGTTAGCCTTGCCGTAACCGTAACCGATTTTGCCGTTACGGTCGCCGACGACGATCAATGCACCGAAACTGAAGTTTTTACCGCCTTTGACGACTTTTGCACTGCGGTTGACGCAGATGACACTTTCGTCAAATTCGGACTGCATTACGGGCATATCTTCTTTATTATTTTTTTCACGTTTAGCCATGATGTCGTACTCCTTAGAATTTCAATCCATTTTCGCGGGCGGCATCGGCGATAGCCTGAACGCGGCCATGATATTTGAAACCGGAACGGTCAAAGACAACTGCTTCAATATTGGCAGCTTTGGCACGGTCTGCGGCCATTTTGCCGAGCAGAGCGGCACCTGCCATATTGGGTTTGCCGTTATCGGCTTTGAACTGAGCGTCAAGAGTGGAGACGCTTGCGAGAGTTCTGCCGGCGACGTCATCAATGAACTGACAATAAATGTTGTTGGCAGTGATGCTCACGCAGAAGCGGGGACGATCAGCGGTGCCTTCAACTTTTTTACGGATACGCAAGTGACGGCGTACACGCAAAGTTTTTCTATCTTGAATAGCCATGATATCATCACATCCTTTTCATTAACCGACGGTTTTACCTTCTTTGAGCGTGATCTGCTCATCGACGTAGCGGATACCCTTGCCTTTGTAGGGTTCGGGTTTACGGAAGCTGCGGATAGTTGCAGCGGCCTGACCGACCATCTGTTTATCGGCACCTTCGACGACGATTTTGTTGCCGTCGACGACTGAAATGGTAAGACCTGCGGGGATATCATATTCAATCGTGTGAGAATAACCGAGATTCAGAACGAGCTTTTTGCCGGAGACCTGAACTTTGTAACCGACACCGATAACAGCCAATTCTTTTTTGAAGCCCTGGCTGACACCGACGACCATGTTATTGATCAAGCTGCGGGTCAATCCCTGCATAGCACTGGAACGGCGGCTGTCGTCATCGCGGCTGACGATAACTTCGTTGCCGACGACTTCAGCTTTGACCAATTCCGGAAGCTCCCAGGAGAGCTTGGTTTTCCCTTCGACAACGACGCTTGCACCATTGATGGTGACTTTGACGCCGCTGGGAACGGGAATTGGTTTTTTACCTATACGAGACATAATTTACAACCTTATGTTTTTAAATTACCAGATATAGCAGATAATCTCACCGCCGACATTGAGTTCAGCAGCTTTTTCGCCGCTGAGGATGCCTTTGGAGGTGGAGATGACGACTGTACCCTGACCATTGCGGACTCTGGGGATGTCCTTGCTGCCGCAGTGGATACGACGGGAGGGTTTGCTGACGCGTTCGATACCTTCGATAACAGGTTTACCGTTATAATTTTTGAGGGTGATGGTCATAAACTTTTTGGGGCCATCTTCGGTAACTGCGACATCGCTGACATAACCTTCGGCTTTAAAGACGTTGGCGATAGCGATTTTTTCGTTGGAACCGGGCAATGTAACCTGAGGAAGACCTGCAGCGGTTGCATTGCGGAGGCGTGTAAGCATATCAGCAATCGGATCTTGCATACTCATAGTGTGTTCTCCTTCTTACCAGCTTGCCTTGGTTACGCCGGGGATCTGGCCTTTTGAAGCCAGTTCACGGAAGCAGATACGGCACAGTTGGAACTTACGGATATATGCTCTCGGACGGCCGCAGGCTTTGCAGCGTGTATATTCACGAACTTTGAATTTATTCGCTTTGAGAGCTTTAACAATCAAACTCTTCTTTGCCATAGCATTGAATTCCTTCTATTATTCCGCAAAGGGGATTTCCATCATCTTGAGAAGCTCGTAAGCCTCGTCATTGCTCTTGGCATTGGTGACCATCGTAATGTTGATACCCAACGGATATTTCAACTTGTCGGCATCGACTTCAGTGAAAACTGAAACGTCGCTGATACCCATGTTGAAATTACCCATTCCGTCAAAACCTTTGCGGGGGATACCGCGGAAGTCACGGATACGGGGGCAGGTATTGTGAACAAAACGATCCAGGAATTCGTACATACGGGCACCACGCAGGGTAACCATAACGCCGACCGGCATACCGACACGCAATTTGAAGTTTGAAACGTTCTTGCGGGCCTTGGTGATGACCGGAGCTTGACCGGCGAGTGCCATCAAGTGTTTCTTGGCTTCTGCAAAAGCGTCGCGTTCAGCACTGGATTTGATACCGGTACTGATAACGATTTTGCGAAGCGACGGAATCTGCATGACGTTTTTGTAGCCCATTTTCTGCTGAAGAGCAGCACGGACTTCGTCATTATATTTTTTCATCATATCAGGCATAATTCACTTACTCCGCTTTTTTGGCAGCGTCATCGGCTACCTTGGCTACGTTGGAAACATGTACTGAAACTGAACGTTCTACGAGACCGCCCTGAGGATTGGCCTGACTCTTTTTGAGAGTACGTTTGCCGATATTGCGGTCTTTCTTTTCAGTAAAGTCGAGGACTACGCGGTCATTTTTGGTAAGAACGGCAGAGATAACTGCTTCTTCACCTTTGTAAGCACCGGCGATAACGACGACTTTGTCGTTCTTTTTAACATGATAATTTTTCATAATTACAACACCTCCGGGGCGAGAGAGATGATCTTCATAAAATCTTTCTCACGCAATTCACGGGCAACCGGTCCGAAGATACGGGTGCCAACGGGGTTTTTCTGACCGTCGATGATAACAGCGGCGTTGTTGTCAAAGCTCAAATATGAGCCGTCGGGGCGACGGATTTTGGCTTTGGTACGAACGATAACAGCCTTGACGACCTGACCTTTTTTGACAGTGCCATCGGGAATTGCTTCCTTGACGGCAGCGGTAACGATGTCGCCGACGTGAGCAATAGTCTTCTGCTGACCGAGAACAGTCATGACACAGATAGACTTTGCACCGGAGTTATCTGCCACATCCAATCTGCTTTGCATTTGAATCATTTCAGCATTCTCCCGGATTAATTTTCAACTGCACGGCTGATGATTTCGACGAGACGCCAGCATTTGTTTTTGCTCAAGGGGCGAGTTTCGACGATGCGAACGGTATCGCCTTTTCTGGCTTCGTTCTTTTCATCATGGGCAGTAAATTTTTTTCTGACTTTAACAATCTTCTTATAAAGAGGATGCGGAGTACGGCGGTCGACGCGGACGACGATGGTCTTGTCCTGAATATCACTGACGACTACTCCGATACGCTCCTTGCGATTGCCACGTGTAATTTCAATATCACTCATTTTAGCACCTGACTAATCTTATGCCTTGGCGGCACGGTTGGTTTGTTCAGAATAGATGCGTGCAATATCGCGGCGCACCTGGCGGACTCTGGCACTCTTTTCCAACTGACCGGTACGGCTCTGGATGCTCAGATTGAGCTTTTCACGACGGAGCTCGGCGAGCTGGCTAACCAACTCTGCATCGGTCATTTCACGAACTTGTTTCATTTTCATAGTAAAAGTACCTTAATCTTGTCTGGTCAAGAACTTGCAACGCAAGCAAAGTTTATTTGCTGCACGGCTCATAGCTTCACGGGCGGCAGTTTCGCTGCAACCGGATACTTCAAAGAGAACCCGGCCCGGTTTAACCGGAGCGACCCAGCCTTCGACGTTTCCTTTTCCCTTACCCATACGGACTTCCAAGGGCTTCTTGGTGAAGGATTTATACGGAAACATACGAATCCAAACTTTACCGCTGCGTTTCAAATGACGATTGATAGCGATACGGGCGGCTTCGATCTGATTATTGGTAACGTACCCGCGGGTCAACGACTGCAATCCAAAGTCACCGAAGTCAACTTTGTTATTGCTGGTGGCAAGACCGCCGTTATTTCCGCGTTGAATCTTTCTGTACTTTACTCTTTTTGGCATTAACGGCATATTCTTGATCCTCCATATTCTCTTTATGGCAAATCCAAACCTTCACACCGATTTTACCGGCAGTTGTGTTGGCTTCGACAAAACCATATTCGATATTAGCCTTCAACGTGTGCAGGGGCACACGACCTTCTTTGTACTGCTCGAAACGGGCAAGTTCGGCACCGCCGAGACGGCCTGAGCAGCTGATTTTGATACCATCGACACCGAGGTCCATAGCCTGCTGGATAGCACGCTTCATGGCACGGCGGAAACCGATACGGCGTTCAAGCTGCATGGCAATACTTTCTGCCACGAGCTGAGCGTTGGCTTCAGCACGTTTGATTTCGGCAATTTCGACAAAAACTTCTTTTTTGTCGGTCAATTTGGCAACTTCCTGACGCAATGCATCCAAATCAGCACCGCGTTTACCGATCAGAATACCCGGACGGGCTGAGCAGATGGTAATACGGACGCGACTGGTGAAGCGTTCGATTTTGATACGGGCAATTGCTGCTGCCGCGTATTTTTCCTTGATGAATTTACGGATTTTGAGATCTTCGTGCAACCATTCACCAAAGAGGGCTTTGCCGGCGAACCAGCGTGAATCCCAATCTTTAGTAAGGGCGGTTCTCAATCCGATAGGATTTACTTTTTGTCCCATAATAATATCCTACTTATTTAATATCCGTCAAAATAACTTCCAGATGACTCGTTCTTTTACGAATCCTGCCTGCCGATCCGCGAGCTCTGGGCTGAAAACGCTTGATGATGGGACCGGGACCGACCATAACGGTTTTGACCATCAGACGGGCACGGTTGACATCATTGTTATTCTCTGCGTTTGCCACAGCGGAGCGGAGCGTGTCACCAAGCAACCGAGCTGCTTTGCGGGGGCTCAAATCGACGATGGCCAACGCTTCAACTACGGACTTGCCTTGAATAAGACGCGAAACATGGCGGGCTTTCTCAGGAGAAATCCGCACGTTTTTTGTCAATGCTCTAACTTCCATAATCTGGTTCTCTATTATTTTTGTTGTTGTAATTGTTCACTTACAGCCTCCATACCCGGAGAAAGGTCCTCGATATTGCCTCTGATCAGCAGTGCCGCTGCAACAAACGGCCGGGTTGCGACCACCTTTAACACTGCCGGTTCCTCGCCGGAACGGTAAATCAGTCCATTAAACGCACCATGAACCGATCCCACGGACAATACAACGCCGGATGATTCGCGATCTACTGCAAGGATGCGGCATCTTCCCACCGTATCCTGCGGCATATTGCGGTCATTCAACGCCATGAATCTGCCTGCACGTCTGCGAAGTTCATCTGACTTCAGTTGAAGTTCAGCCCGACCGATCTTCCCAACGGCGGATTCCTTCACAAGCGATTCGACAAATTCGCAAAATTGTACGGAATTCAGAGCGAGCTCTCCGCCGTACCTGGAGATATCATCCATAAGTGCCAGAAGCCTCTTTTCCCTGCCATCCGGTTTTCGCACGCCGTTGCCTGACACGGCTCCGGAAAGCAGAAGCTTCAGCTGGAGATAACTCCCATTTTGCTGTTGATACTTTTGGTTAATTTCAATAAACTCCCGAAAAAGGCGTTCCTTCTCCTGACGTAAGGTTTTGTTCTCAAGTTCCAGAAGCACCATTTTCTGCTGCATCTCCAGAAGTTCCTTCTTCAGCTGCTTCAAGTCATTTGATTTGAGAGCATCCTCAACATTGACTTTGATTTTTACCGGAGAAAGTTCCTCTGCTTCAGCATTTTCCGACATTAATGTACAAAAAGTCCACAATGTCAGAGCTATTAAAATACACCATCTTTTCATATTTTTCCAGTTTTTTTTGAAAAAAAATCGAATTTTTTTGCATTTTTCCGGATTTAAAGTTCAATTTTGATATTTTTTGCCATTCTTTCAACTTTTTCAAGTGCTTTTTCCACTGACTCATCACGGGCGAGCAAAACTCCGAGACGGCGGTGTCCGCGAAGTTCGCCTTTGCCGAAAATTCGCATATTGGTATTTTCTTCGGCCAGCACTTTTTCCAGCATATCAAATGCAACTGCATCGGAATTTCCGGCAACTTTTATCGCCTTGGAGGCTGACGGTCCGTGAAATGCAATATTGGGAATGGGCAGACCGAGAACAGCTCTGGCGTGCAGATCGAACTGTGACAAATCCTGGGAAATCATTGTCACCATCCCGGTATCATGCGGACGGGGACTGACTTCACTGAAAATGACATCTTCTCCTTTAATGAAAAGTTCAACACCGAAAATACCTCTGCCACCGAGTGCGGCAGTGATTTTACCAGCAATATCACGTGCTTTTTCAAGTGCAGCCGGACTCATCGGCTGAGGCTGCCATGATTCCTGATAATCTCCATCGACCTGATGATGACCTACCGGTTCAAGGAAACTTGTTCCGTTGATATGACGGACGGTCAGTTGAGTGATTTCAAAATCAAAATCTACAAAACCTTCAACAATAACTTTACCGGCACCGGCACGTCCGCCGGATTGAGATTCAGCCCATGCTTTTTCAACATCATCTTCACATTTGACAGTGCTCTGTCCGTGACCGGATGAACTCATAATCGGTTTTACGACGCAGGGGATTCCGATTTCTTTGACAGCGGCGATAAATTCATCATGATCTGCAGCAAAACGATAGGGGGAAGTCGGCAGGCCCAGTTCTTCTGCAGCAAGACGGCGGATACCTTCACGGTTCATAGTCAGAAATGCGGCATTGGCGGTTGGAATAACGTTGTAACCCTCCTGCTCAAGTTTGACAAGTTCGGCAGTTGCAATAGCTTCGACTTCAGGAACGATGTAATCCGGTTTTTCAGTTTCAATAACTTTTCTCAATGCCTGACCGTCAAGCATATTGACAACATATGAGCGGTGAGCGACCTGCATGGCAGGAGCATTCTGATAACGGTCAACTGCAACAACTTCGACACCGAGTCTCTGCATAGCGATAACGACTTCTTTGCCCAACTCGCCGGAACCGCAAAGCAGAACTTTCACGGCACTTCCGGTAAGGGCTGTACCCAATTTTGTCATAAAAAACCTCCATATTTTCCGGTTAAATAATAATCCAGTACACTATTATAACATCCGTTACTCCAAAAATCAAATTATTTTTGTAATTTTTTTCAATAAAAGCCTTGTTTTTATATAAAAAAGGATGTATATTGCATATTCCGACAGAAACAATTATCATCTTTGTTTTGTCAATGATTCTGTAAAAAAGTTTGCCGTTTATGTTTTCTGTTATAAATTGGCAGAAGGTCATCACCCATTGATAACCGGCATAACTTTTTACCATAACAGGAGGACGGCATGGTCGCAAACAATAAAAATTTCGAAGAAAAACTTATAGCCATTTCAAGTGCGGAAGCGTTCAAAAACGCAAAACAGCTGCTCAAAAACAATCAGCTCGGCTGTGCTTACCGCGACCATGAGAACTGCATTTGTGCATCATTTCTCAAAAACAGCACCGTTCTCAATACCAAAGTACGCACCGGAGAAAACGCCATCGGCGAATGCGACTGCCAGAAACAGCACAATGACGGCAAACTCTGCGAACACGCCATAGCCGCCATCATGTACGCTTCAAGATTCAACAGCAAACTTAAAATGCTCGACGACGGAGAAAGCAGATATACCGGCATGAAAGTACAGAATTTTTCCGATTTTCTGAACAGCGGCATTCCCGTACCGGATTCAAAACGGGCATCTCTCCGCATCAATGTCATCTCTGAATTTCCTCACGTTCCGAGCAAATGGGAAAATGCAGTACTTTCAATCAAACTTTTCTGCAACAACCGTGAATATCTCGGCAACCAGAATAACCTGCGTCATCTTTACTTTGACAAAATGCTTGCAATCTCACTGAAACTTGAAAACTTTTCGCTTCAGGATCAGCAGATAATCCGTTATCTTGCCATCAACGGAGAACCGGACAGTTCAAATATTCTCCTCAACTCAGAACAGACAGCAGAATTTTTTCACTGTCTCATCAACTTTGACAACTTCCGCAAAGACGGCAGAAAACTCATCATTCACGGCGATTTCGCCGAACCCGTAATCCTGAAACAGCGGCAGGGAACAAAAATCACCATCTCCCCCGCAATCAAAGTCAACGGCTCAATCATGGATCTCGGCATGGCAAAAGTCATCACCGGACGTTCCGGATGCTGGGTCGGAAGACAGGGAGAATACTATTTTGTCCCCGCCATGCTGGATGTGAACTGGATCAGAAAATTCTTCCGCACCGGCAGACAGGAGTGGAGCGGCAAACTCCCCGACACTCTCGCACACAACGGCAAATTCGCAGTCCCCGTGTTGGAAACCGATTCTTTTGAACTTGAATCTCTGAAACACAGAATAATGCTCAGCGGCAAATTTGATGTCAAATCAATGTACTTTGCCGTTAATACAGAATATATATATAAAGGAAATTCATTTCTCCCCGACTCCGGGAGACTGGCTCAATTCAACGGCAGATTTTACCGCCGCGACGAAGAGACTGAAAACGCCTTTGAAACTGAATTCGCCATGTTCGGTTTTGAGCAGGAAAACAACACCTTCATTTTGAGAGACATGGAAAATATCGGAATTTTCCTCGACCGCCTGCTCCCCGTCTGGCTCAATAAATACCCCAATATGCTGCTGGACGGAAATCTTGCCCGTTTGGCAGGCGGAGGAAACGGTCTTGGTGCCTGCTCAATACAGTGCCATTATATTTCTCAACACGGAGACAAAATCAAACTCTCCTATAATGTAAATGCAAACGGTATCCCGGTCTCCCTGAAACTCCTGCAGAAAAATGCTATCAGCAACCGCAATTACCTCATCGCTCAAAACGGTCTGCCGGTCAAATGTGATGAAAACTTCAGCAAATTCATGCTTTCATTCAGCAATATCGCTGAAAATATAAATGAAGAAAAACGTGAACTTGAAATTTCTTTCTTTTCAGTCCCCTACTTCCGCAGTATTTCCGCTTCCGTCCCGGGTGCACTGCCGCCTGAACTGCTCGGCAGCAGCAATGAAAGTGCAGATTTTTCCGCAATACCTGCCAAAACAGAAAAACCTGATTTTGTTTTTGAAGGAACTCTCCGCCCCTACCAGCAGGAAGGTGTTGATTTTCTGACTCAAATGAATTTTCATAACTTCAACGTCATCCTCGCCGATGAAATGGGACTCGGCAAAACCATTCAGGTTCTTGCCATGCTTTCAAAAATGCAGAAAAAAAATATGCCGCCGTCTCTTGTGGTCTGCCCTGCAAGTCTGCTTTTCAACTGGGAACGCGAAGCCGCAAAATTCGTCCCTTCCATGAAAACAATTCAGCTTGCAGGTGCAAACCGCGAAGAAGAGTGGAAAGATATTGCAAAATATGACCTTGTAATAATCTCTTATTCCATCTGCAACCGCGATATTGAATTCATCCGCAAAACACAATTCAACTTCGTCATCCTTGACGAAGCTCAGCATATCAAAAATCCCGGCACTGCCAACGCCCAAACCTGCAAAAGCATCCGCTCAAAACACCGTCTGGTGCTGACCGGTACTCCGCTTGAAAATTCATCAGAGGATTTGTGGAGCATTTTTGACTTCCTGCATCACGGGATGCTCGGCAGTTTCAACAGTTTCAAAAAAACTTATGCCGCCATCGCCGATGATCCGTATCTGCAGAAAGATTTGAGTGCCAGAGTCAGCCCTTTCATTAAACGCCGCACAAAACTTGAAGTTGCAAAAGAACTGCCTCCAAAACAGGAACTTACATTTTTCTGCGAAATGCCGCCGGAACAGCGGGCTTTGTATGAAGAAGTGCGTGAAAACGGTTTCAAAATGCTTGCAAATTACAAAAAAGGAAATTCCGTCAGCACCGAAATTTTTACAACCCTGCTCCGTTTGCGGCAGATTTGCTGCCATCCGCAACTGCTGCCTGACTTTCAGCACGGAGAAACTTTCCCATCCGCAAAAATGGAACTTCTCCATGAACTTCTGCATGAAAATATTGACAGCGGTCACAAGGTGCTGCTTTTCAGTCAGTTCACTTCAATTCTTGCCGTCATCGAAAAATATCTGCAGGACAATAATATCCCATATGAATACCTCGACGGCACAACCCGCAACCGTCAACAGCGTGTTGACCGTTTCAACAACGACGAAAATATCAAAGTCTTCCTGCTGAGCCTGAAAGCCGGCGGCACCGGTTTGAATCTCACCTCCGCCGATACTGTCATCATCTATGACCCGTGGTGGAACCCCGCCGTCGAACTGCAGGCCGCTGACCGCACGCACCGTATCGGGCAAACCCGTCCGGTCAGCAGTATAAAACTCCTCATGCGTGACTCCATTGAGGAAAAAATCCTCCAGCTTCAGGAGAAAAAACAGAACATTTTTGATAACGTCATCGACAATCCCGCCTCCGGCAGTGAAAAACTTTCCGTCGAAGACATCAAATTCCTGCTGGCATAAACTCGCATCCACACAAAAAAGCTGCTGCAAAACCTTAATAAGGGTAAGCAACAGCCTTTTGCTGTTATTTGAACTGAAATTTGAAAATATCACAAGTCATGACAAAATATACAGCGAACTGAATATATTTTATGCTTTTTTCTGACTCAGGAATTCGATACTTTCCATATAGGCTACTGTCGGAAGTGCAACGCCGAAATCGTCGCCGGGAGTTTCAGATTCGGGGTCGGCTTTGATATAAAGTTCATCTTCAATATCGCAAATGCCGATCTGTTTCAGCAATTCACGCTCACTTGACGCATGAACGTTGAGGACATAAATATCCTCAACGCCGGATTCCAGCAAATCAATTTTTTTGATAACATCAGAAGCAACTGCATTTTCATCATCAAGAAAATACAACTGCATTTTTGTAACATTTCCATCCTGAAAATCAGCGGCAGTTATCACAACACCGTCATTTTTCAAAATTTCAAATGCCATTTCAGCAAGTTTTTCTGCAAGTTTCATCCGTTACCTCTGAAATTATTTCATTGCCTGTGCAATTTTGTCCTGAATAAACTCTTTCAGCCCTGCAAGCGGCAGACGTGAAGATTCTTTTTCTCCACGGATCTTGAACTCGACTTCGTTGTCGGCAAGCGTTTTGGGAGAAATGACTATACGGAGCGGAATACCCAGCAAGTCGGCATCACTGAACATGAAGCCGGGTTTTTCGCCGCGATCATCAAACAGGACCTCGATACCTGCATCCAGAAATTCCTGATAAAGTTTCTCGGAAGCCTCTTTTACTGGTTCTTTATCTATCTGGATCGCACAAATTTCAACATGATAGGGAGCAATGCTCATCGCCCAGATCGGACCGTATTCGTCATGAGACTGTTCAAGAACAGCCGCCATTGAACGTCCGACACCGATTCCGTAACAACCCATGACCATAGGAACAGATTTGCCGTTTTTATCCAGATAATTACAATTCATTGCGGCAGAATATTTGGTTCCGAGCTGGAAGATATTACCGATTTCAATACCTCGGCTCATGCGGAGCGGTTCACCGGTAACAGGACAGGGGTCGCCTTCGCGGACAGTGGCAATATCGCAGACAGTGATTCCTTCCTTGTTGGCAATATCACGGTCATAATTGAAGTTTTTGAAGTGATAATCCGCTTCATTGGCACCGACAACGAGATTGCTTGATTCTGCAACAGAGCGGTCAACAAAGATACGGCATTTTTTCGGGTCAATATTGAGAATGGATGCATAACCTGCAACACAGCCGACCTTTTCAATGGCTTCATCATCAGCGAACTTGAGTTCGGCAACAAGTGCGGCATTCTGAAGTTTGGTTTCATTGATTTCAAAGTCACCGCGAATGAGAGCAAAAATCAGATCGCCGGTATGAACATCCTGATAGAAAACGGCTTTGCCGGTATTTTCTGCTTTAAGATTGAGGAAAGTTGCAACTTCTTCGATGGTTTTCTGACCGGGAGTATGAACTTTTTCCAATTCAAGCGGCGCTTCTTTGCTGAATTTGCAGCCGGAAACGGCAATTTCACGGTTGGCTTTGTAAGAGTAATCGCTGTTGGTGAAAATTGTATCTTCTCCGCAATCACAAATCGCCATGAATTCATGGGAAACTTTGCCGCCCATCATGCCTGAATTGGATTCAATGGAAATTGCATTCTTCATGCCGATACGTTCAAAAATACGTTCATAAGCGACATGGGCACGTTTGTAATACGCCTCAAGATCAGCCTGATCGACGTGGAAAGAATAAGCATCTTTCATGGTAAACTCACGAACACGAATCATGCCTGCACGGGGACGTGCTTCATCACGGTACTTGGTCTGAATCTGATAAACCATGACCGGAAGCTGTTTGTAACTTGTAACTTCGGTACGAATGAGCTGAACCACGGCCTCTTCATGGGTCATGGCCAGGATCATCGGCTTGTCGTTGCGGTCTTTGAAACGGAGCAACTCCTGTCCGACAGTCTGATAACGTCCGGATTCCTCCCAGAGTTCAGCCGGCAGAACAACCGGCATCAGAACTTCCTGACCTTCGATCTTATTCATTTCCTCACGAATGATATTTTCGATTTTGGCAACGATTTTTTTACCGACGGGCAGCAGAGAGTAAATACCGGCGGAAACGGGACGGATATAACCGCCGCGAATAAGGTATTTGTGACTGATTGTTTTTGCATCTTTGGGATCTTCCTTGATCCTGCGTCCTGCGAGTTTGGTCATTCTCATAATAAAAAATCCTTTATTTTAAGTTGCACTTTATCTGCAAATTCATTTCTCTGAAAAAATCATCCATAAACTTTCCATATTTTTCCGCCAGTTTCCTGCCGGGTTCAGTCAGCATACGCTGCGGTACTTTCGACAGTTTGACGAGATATTCACGGTAGGCGGTATCCTGATATGAATACTCCTCTGCCGCCAATGCCTCCTGTTTTGAATTATGAAGCCTGGCACCGGAATTTCCGGCAAAAAGGAACGCTCTGCCCAATCCGACCGGCCCGATTGAATCAAGTTTATCCGCATCAAAAAGAATTTTCGCCTCCAGAGACTCCGGGGCTTCACCACGCCGGAACCGATGGCGTTCAATGCAATGCACGACACAACGGATAAACTCCTTATCAAAACCGCGTTTGGCAAGATATTCCGCCGCAATTCCCGCCCCGACAATCGCATGGCAAACGGCTCCGCGGCTCCGGCTTTCTTCGGGACGTCCGACATCATGCAGCATTGCAGCAGCGGAAATGATTTCAATATTGCCGCCGCACTGTTCTGCAAGTGCCAGAGCATTTTTGTAAACCCGCAAAGTATGATCAAGATCATGTCCGCAACGATTTCCGGCAAGTTTGCGTTTGACAAACTGCCTGATATTCTTCATCTCCCTTGCAAAATCCTGCATTTCAACTGAAATCCTTCCTTATACTAACTATAACAGGGATAAATTTACATCACTTTTGCAAAAAAGCAAGTTTTTCAACAAAAAAATAGCATCTAAATAAATTTGACGGACGAAATCCGTCAATTTTTGATGAATTTGACGGACTTTTTTTGCAAAAAAATGACGGATTTTTTATTTTAAAACATTGAAATATGACGAATTTATGCTATATGTAATAAAGTGTAACAAAACTTTCCGGAAGTTCAAAAACTCCCTGAAATATTCAAAATGGCAATTCGTCATATCAGAATCGTCATTTTATGGCAAAAAATGTGTGTATCTCCGGTTTTGTCGTCATTTTTTTTAAAATAAAAGAGAGCAAAAAGCGTTGTAATTAAAAATATGCAATGCACTGTCTGTTTTCTCTTTTTACTCTTTCATGTTTTAAACTATTTAACATAAACAACTTAAAAAAACGAAGGTCAAAAACATTATGAACCTGAACAAAAATTCAGCATTTGCCGTATGTCTTGCAATCTCTTTCCTGACACCGTATGCCGTTTCCGCGGCTCCCCAGCCATCAACCAAACCCGAAGTCCGTTCTGAAGCAACTCTCAACTCTGTCCCCGTAAACGGTGAACCCGTTATTATCACCGCAGAGGACCGTGCAAGAGGCAAAGAAAATGTCAAAAACGTCCTCGAAGAACTTCAACAACTCTTTGCTAAAGAAACATATACAATCCCCAAACGCATCCTCGGACGCAAAATCGCTCCCGCCTACTGCAAAGTTATCAACGGCGAAGACGGCAAAGCCACTCTGGTCTACCGCCCCCGCTTCACCACCGCAAAAAAACTTTACAAAGCCATTGACGGTATCGCCGCAGGTTACGCCGCTATCGAAGTCATCGAAGAACGCAACACAATCATCGTTTCCGATAAAAAAAGTAATATCAACTATTATAAAGAACTCGCAGAAGCCATCGACATCCCCTCATCTCAAATCCTCGTCGAAGCAAAAGTAGTCGAACTTATTTTCAACGACGGCATGGAACGCAACCTCAGCATCTCATACACAAGCGATAAATACAAGGCAGGTGCCGAAACAAGAGTCCCCGGCTCAACCGCAACTGACGGCCTGAACGGCAGTTTCACCCCTGTTGATGACCTCAACATCTCCTTTCGCTGGCTCCAGACAGCCACCGATGCCAGAGTTGTTTCATCTCCCAACATCCTCATCAGCCGCAACGAAGTCGCCCGTATCGTTACCGCTCAGGAAATCCCGATCCAGGAAGCAAACACTGTCAGCAACAGTATCAGTTTTTCAACCACTTACAAGCGTGTCGGTGTGACTCTCGAAGTCGAACCACAGATGATCAATGATGACAATGTCACCCTCCGTCTCTATCCGCAGGTCTCCAGCGTTCTGCGTTATGAAGCGTTTCCCATCAGCGGGGCAAGCGACCAGACCTACCCCGTTCCTGTCAT
The DNA here is from genome assembly GCA_017502435.1 of Lentisphaeria bacterium. Taxonomy (GTDB): domain Bacteria; phylum Verrucomicrobiota; class Lentisphaeria; order Victivallales; family Victivallaceae; genus RGIG5270. The sequence continues at coordinate 36,493 of JAFVUZ010000242.1, read as the reverse complement.
CTCCGTCCGCAGTATCGAAAGTTACCTGCGTATGCAGAATAAACAGGTCGTTATGCTCGGAGGTCTCTATTCCAACCGTGATACTCTGCAGGAAGAACGTATACCTGTACTGAGTGATATTCCGCTCATCGGCGAAATCTTCACCGGCAAAAATCACGCCCGCGAAGTCATTCAGCTGGTATTTTTTGTCAAAGTCCACATCGTTTCTCCCGATGATGTACTCTACGGCTTCATGTACGATCCCAACGAACAGATGAACAACAGCGAAAAAGTCGCCGACCTCGTCGTCGATAATCCCGACATCAAGCCCAAACGCGAAAAAGCCATCGTCGGACTCGTTGACGAAATGGTTCAGTCTCTCGATAAATCATGGGAACCCGTCAGCAATGAACGCAGAAAACGCGACGGAAATCCTGATAAAAACGAAACTGACAAAAACGCAGATAAAAAAACTGTGACACCTGAAGTAAAAAAAGATGCGGAAAAACAGCCGGTCGCTCCGGCTGCCCCCGCAAAACAACCCGCAGCAAAACCGCAGGCAAAATAATCCGGAGGCATTATGAAAATATTTGCCAGACCATATCTCAAATACTGGATCATCGTTCTGATCGCAGTGCTCGGTATCGGTTTTACCGTTTACCGTTCCCAAGTCCGCAAGAAAAACGCAAAACTTGAACAGCAGAAAAAAGCAACCGATGCAGAATCCGACCGCACTTTCAAAGTCAAACGCGAAGATCTTCCCATCGGTCTCATTCAGGGCGGTACTGTCAATGCCAGCCACAAACATAAACTCGCCCTGCAGGCAAACTTCAAAACCAAACTGCTCTGGGTCGTCGATGAAAATACCTGGGTCAAAAAAGGCGACGTGTTGATGCGTTTTGAAACCGATGAACTCAAACAGAAAATCGAAGATTACGAAATCGACCTCGACAACCTCAAAAAAGAACTCGATATCGCTATCGAAGACGGCAAAATCCTCGAAAGTACAAACGCTGCCGATATTCAGTCCGCTGAAGACAAACTCCAGCAGGCCGAAGATGCCATGCGTAAATACCGCCGCTTTGAACGTGCCCGAACCATCAATACCCACGAAACCAATATCGCCAACGCTGAATCCGCACTCAAAACAGCTGAATCAGATTATACCGAACTCCGCGACTCAGAACTCGGCAACGACGAGGAAAATAAATCAGCCGACGAAAAACGCCGCGAAGAACTTGAGTCAAAACAGGAGACCATTGACAGCAAAAGCGTTTCTCTCGAAAACGTTGAAGGTGATTACCGTGCATGGCGTCGTTATGACCACCCGACAAAAATCAAACGTCTCCGCAATGACCTTGAACAGGCACAGTTGAATCTGCGTAAAGTACGCATCTCCGTCAATTCAAAAGTCATTCAGAAAAGGCGCTCTATCGAATATTACCGCCGCCGTATCCGTATGGTACAGACTCAGCTCGACCGTCACCGTTCATATATGGATATGATGGTCATCAAAGCCCCTGTCGAAGGTGTTGTGATTTATTCCGACCCCGACCGCCGCTGGGGCCGCCTCGATGTCAAAGTCGGTATGGATGTCGGCAAAGGTCAGGTCCTTATCACCATTCCTGAAATGTCAAACCTTATCGTTGACTTCGACCTCCCCGAAGAATACCGTTCCAAAGTCAATGTCGGCGACGTTGCCGTTATCTCTCCTGATTCACTTGTCGGAACTAAATTCACCGGCAAAATCAGCAGCATTGCAACTCTCCCCGTCAACATGGTTTCATGGGACAGTGCTTCTCCCAAAGTCTACAAATCAAAAATCCAGTTTGACAAACAATCACCCCTGCTGGTCAACGGCATGAGTGTTCAGCTGAATATCGTTACAAAAATCATTCCCAAAACACTTTTCGTTCCGGTTGAGGCTGTTTTTGAAGACAACGACCGCTTCTATGTTTACAAACATACTCTGACCGGCGTTGAAGAACAGGATGTAAAAATCGGCGAATCCAACGACAACTTCGTGCAGATCACCGAAGGTATTGAAGAAGGCGACATTGTTTATCTCTATCGTCCCTACCAGAAAAAACAGGACAAGGAATGAGCAGTCTGCAGGAAAATTCACAAATTCAGAATATTGTTGACTTACGCAACATTACCAAAACTTACGTCAACGGCGAACTCAAAGTTCCTGTTTTGAAAGGTATTGATGCAGCAGTTGAACGGGGAAAATTTGTCGGCTTCATCGGTACAAGCGGTTCCGGCAAATCCACTCTGCTCAATATCCTCGGTCTGCTTGACACTCCGTCCAGCGGTCAATATTTGCTCGAAGGAATCCCCGTTGAATCCCTGACAGACTATGAACTTGCCGACATCAGAAATAAAAAAATCGGCTTCATTTTCCAGTCATTCAACCTTTTTCCGTATCTCACTGTTGAGCAGAATATCGAAGTTCCAATGCTCTATGCCAGAGTCCCACGCAAAATCAGACAGGCAAGAGCTCTGGAACTTGCCAAAAGAGTCAAACTCGGCCACCGCCTCGGACATAAACCAACTCAGCTCTCCGGCGGTGAATGTCAGCGTATCGCCATCGCCCGTGCATTGAGCAACAATCCGGCTTTTATCCTCGCCGACGAACCGACAGGAAACCTTGACGAAAAAACAAGCGACGAAATCATGGAACTTTTTCATGAACTTCACCGGCAGGGAGTTACGATCGTTATGGTAACTCACAACCCCGCCCTTGCCCCTCATTATGACAAAATAATCCGTCTGCGTGACGGCAGAATAGAAAGCGTGGAGTAACTTTATTATGATGCTGCCAAGAGACATTCTCACCCTTGCAATACACAACTTGCTGATGCACAAGTTCAGATCTTTTCTGACTTCGCTCGGCGTTATTTTCGGCGTCGGCAGTGTTATCGCCATGCTCGCAATTTCCGAAGGTGCGAAACGTGCCGCCCTCGCCCAGATCGAAGCCATGGGTATTGACAAAATCATCGTTTTTTCACAACGCCCACCGCTCGACGGGCAAAGCGACGGCAACTCCGATGCCAGTGTGATCGAACGCTACGGAATTACCGAAGTCGATGTGCAGCACGTCCTCAAAATGGATAACGTTGAACGCATCACAGGACTTTTCAACACCAGAAAAAAAGTTCTCAAAGGTCTGGCAAGAACCGATATCAAACTTATAGGTGCAGATAAATTCTTCCTCGAAGATACACCCGCAAAAATAATTGACGGCCGCTGGTTCAGCCCCTCGGACTTCAAAAATAAACTTAACGTCTGCGTTATCGGAACCAATGTCAAGCGTCAGCTTTTCAAACTCGGCAGTCAGGATGTAGTCGGCTCAAATATCCGCATCGAAGGCGATGTTTTCAAAATCATCGGCATCGTCGAAAACTCTTACGGAACTCAATATCCCGAAGTCGGAACCCAAAGCAATATGATCATCATTCCGCTGGCAACCGCACGTTCACATTATAACGATTACGCATTTTTCCGTGAAGGAAATACTCACAAAATCATCCGTGTCGTTTATGACCTCCTGATTGTCAAAGTTGCAGATCTGACTCATATCGACAATACTGCAAAACGTATTCAAAACTTTTTTGACAAAGCCCACGGCTCAACCCGTGACTGGGGTGTAGTTGTGCCGTTTGAACTCTTGAAACAACGTGAACAGACTCAGAATATTTTCACAATCGTTATGGCATCAATCGCCGGTATCTCACTGGTCGTCGGCGGTATCGGTATTATGAACATCATGCTTGCCAGCGTTTATGAACGCCGCAAAGAAATCGGTACCCGCCGTGCCCTCGGTGCTCAAAAATCAGATATTATCATGCAGTTCCTGCTTGAAACTGTCTTTCTGACCACCTGCGGCGGCGTAATGGGTATTCTGACCGGTGTAGGCATTGCAAAAATAATTACACATTACAGCGGGATGCCGACGGTTTATTCAGTCTGGAGCATTCTTGCTTCACTTATTATTTCCTGTCTGGTCGGTATTATTTTCGGAACTTATCCTGCCTATCAGGCTGCCCAGCAGAACCCGATCAAAGTTCTCCGTGCAGAATAAATTTCTGAGGCTGATTCCCCTTTTCAATTCAGAATTTACACAGCAATCATACCGTTGCGGTTTCCCGAAATCAAACGGTATCCTTATCTTTAAAAATTCTATTCTCCAATCTGTTTGTATTTCCGGCATTGCCAAATAAAATCTTTCTATTTTTCAAGCGATAGTAAGATTTTACATTTTTTTAGCATAAAATTCCAATCTTTTTTTGTTGCTTTATCCGCATTTGTACACTATAATATACTTGTAACAACTCTGTTCCATTGGAATTTTTAACAAACACAAAGGAGGTTCCCCATGGCAGAAGAACTCGCTATCAACGGCGGAAAAAAAGTTTGGGAAGGTGCTTTCCCCGGTTGGCCCACCTTCAACGAAAACGTCTATGACAAAGTTACCGACATCCTCAAATCCGGCAAAGTCAACTACTGGACCGGCAAAATCGGTATGGAATTTGAAAAGAAATGGGCTGAATGGCTCGGCGTCAACAACGCTATCAGCGTTGCTAACGGTACCTGTGCACTGCACACCGCTCTCGCTTCTCTCGGCGTCGGCCCCGGCGACGAAGTCATCTGTACTTCTTACAGCTTTATCGCTTCCAGCTTCTGTGCTCTTCAAGCCGGTGCACTCCCCGTCTTCGTTGACGTCGCAACCGACCACCTGATCGACCCGACCAAAATCGAAGCAGCCATCACTGAACGTACCAAAGCCATCGTCGTCGTCCACCTCTACGGTATGGTCGCCGATATGGATCCCATCATGGAAATCGCCAAAAAACACAACCTCTATGTTGTTGAAGACTGTGCTCAGTGCTTCGGCGGTGTTTACAAAGGCAAAAAAGCCGGTACCATCGGTAATGTCGGCTGCTTCAGCTTCTGCCAGTCCAAACACTTCACCACCGGCGGTGAAGGCGGTATGGTCGTCACCAATGATGATGATCTCGCCTGGGAATGCCGTTCTTTCCGCGACCACGGTTATGACGTCAAAGCTAAACTCAACCTTCTCGAAATGGAAGGCAAACAGCTTTACATCCATCGCCGCGTCGGTTTCAACTTCCGTATGACTGAAATCCAGAGCCAGATCGGTCTCTGCGAACTCGAACGCTTCGAAAGCTGGAACCTCCCCAACCGTATCCGCAACGGCAAAATGCTCATCGCTCAGCTCAAAGATCATCCGTTGATCAAATACTGCCCCGTTGACACTGAAGAACGTCAGAACTCCTTCTGGTGGGCTCCCTTCGTCATCGATACTGAAAAACTCAAAGACGGTATCGACACAAAACAGTTTATCGCCGCTATCGCAGCTGAAGGCGTCCCCGTCTACAGCGTTCTCTGGCCCGAAATGTACAAAGAACAGGCCTATGTCGACAAGAACGGTTTCGGTACTGCCAAGTATCCCTTCAACGATCCCAAAGCTCGCGACATCGATTACTCCAAGTTCAACTGCAAGATGGCAAACTGGATGACAGACCGCACTATCAGCTTCTTCACCCACCCCGTCTATACCGAAGAACACACTCAGGCTATGATCGACGCTTTCAAGAAAGTCGCCGCTGCCTACATGAAGTAATTTGAAGACTTCTTTTTCGGGAAGGGAAAAACTTTTTGAAAAAAGTTTCTTCCCTTCCCGAACCCATCCCTTTACAAAAACTTTTGGGTTCGCTTTCGTTTTTTTGCATCCGCAAAAATCCGAAAGCGTCACTCAAAAATTTGTAAACGGGATGCGTTGAAATGAAAAAAATCATTAAAATACGCTTTGAAAAGTTTGCGAAGCAAAATCAAAAAGCGTATTTTGACAAGAGTTTTTTGAAAGATAGGGAGGTGCAGGAGGGAAAGAAAACTTTTTTGCAAAAAAGTTTTCTTTCCCTCCTGCAATCACTTAGCATACAAAAAGGAAAATTATTATGGCTAAAGTTAAATACGCTTTGATTGGATTCGGCGGCATTGCCGAAAACCGTGTTGCCAAAGAAGGTTATGCCTGCGACAAGAGCCGTTTCCAACCGTTGGAATATGCAGAACTTATCGGTGCATTCGATTTGAATCCCGCACGCAAAGATGCTGCAGAGGCATTGGGTTTGAAATGGTATAATTCCGTTGAAGAATTGCTCGCCGACAAAGATGTTGATGCAGTTTATATCGCCACCAACAATCTGACTCATGCAAAACTTGCCATTCAATCCATGAATGCAAAAAAACACGTTATTGTTGAAAAACCGGTCGCAACTTCTGTCGCCGATGCACAGGCAATGGTTGATTGTGCAAAAGCAAACAATGTTTCACTTACCGTTGACCACATGATGGTTTACAACGCATGGACAATCAAGGCAAAAGACATCGTTGCCAAAGGTGAACTCGGTGCAGTCAACGACAGCTGCTTCCACATGGAATTTGCTTACGGTTTCTCTGAAGATGAAGCAAAAACCTGGCGTTGCAATAATATTGATGAAATGGGCGGCCCCATCGGCGACGTCGCCAGCCACTGTTTCTATGTTGCTGAATATATTTTCAATGACAAAATCGTTGAAGTCGGTGCTGTTTACCTGCCCAAACTTCTGAATATCAAAGCAGAAGACGGTGCCTATATCAAATTCAAAATGGCATCCGGCATGGTCGGTTCTGTCAAAGCAGCATTTTCCGAACTACGCGGCGGTTTGAGCGGTACTCTGACCAATCTCGGTTATGAGATTTACGGTGCAGAATCAACTCTCCGCAGTTACGGTGCAATGTTCCAGCTCTCCGGGCATCCCGGCGAACCCATCAAAATCCGTCTGGAAAAAGATACTCTCGGCGAAGTCGAAACTGTCAAAGTTACCGAATACGCCAATATCTATCAGAGTTTGATCGAAAATCATGCAAAATCCGTTCTCTCCGGCAACTACATGAATGCCGAAGACGGAGTGCATAACCTCAAACTTTGTGCAGCAAGTCATGAATCCGCTCAGAACGGCGGCAAATTCATCGCTGTCAAATAATCCGTTTAAAAACATTGCGGGCGGCAAAACAATTAAGTTTGCCGCCCGTTTTTTTATTATAAAATCCGGTTGTCGATCAATCTTTTTCTATCATATCAAGTTTTTTGCCGACAACAAACGTACCGATGTTATCTCCGGCAACATTGCAGGCGGTTTCAAACATATCCAGCAGCGGATTGATTCCGAGAGCAAGAGCAATAATTGTCGAAGTTTGAGCCGGAGTCAAATGCAGCGAATCAAGCACCATAAAAAGCAGAAAAATACTTCCGCCCGGCACTCCGCCGGTTCCTATTGAAGCAAATACGACACTGACAACGATCAACAGCATTTGAGTCATTGTAAGTTCAAATCCGAAAAGATTGGCAGCCAGCACCGCAAAAACCGGAAGATGTATGCAGACTCCGTCCATATTAATTGTGGCTCCGAGTGACAGAGTAAAGTTGGCAAGTTCGCCTTTAACTTTAAGTTTATTGGCTGCTGTTTTCAACGAAACCGGCAGAGCTGCAGCACTTGAACGGGTGACAAATGCAGTCAGAACCGGTTCGCGGAGTTTCCACATCACCGGATAAGGATTGCAGCGGCAAATCACTGCAACTATTGCCGGGTAACAGACCAGCAGCATCAGCAAAATTCCGCATATCACACACAATGCAACCTGAAAATATGACTGAAACAACGCCACCCCGTATGCCGCAAAATTGCAGGCGGTCAAAGCAAAAACACCGATAGGAAAATATGCCATGATCCAGTCAATCATTTTGAAAACTGCCAGCTGAACAGCTTCAATCACATCCAGCATATTGCTGATAATATTTCTGGTACGTTCATTCTCCGCAGTATCCATTACTACCCTGGCGGCAAGCCCGAACATAATGGCAAAAACAATTACCGGAAGAAAATTTCCGTCCGCCAATGCCTTGAAAGGATTGGCAAAAAGACCGAGAAACATATTCAAAAACGCATTTCCGACACCCGGATTATTGGCTTTCATTACTTCAACCTGTGAAGACAAATGTCCGGCAAGTTCACTTGCCGCCGCAAGTTCAGGATTGAAAAGAACCGCAATAAAACATCCGAAAACTGCAGCAAAAAGTGAAGTAAAAAAATACCATCCGCAAACGCCAAGTCCCATTTTTCCGAAAGTTTTGACCGGCAGACTCGCCGCCCCTTGTATCAATGAGAAAAAAATGATCGGAATAACAATCATCTTGAGCATATTCACCAGCACTGAGCCGAACGGCGAAAGAATCGTCAATGCCTTGCCCATAAACTCTTTGCCGTAGATACCGCCGAGTTTATAAAGCAAAATACCGAAAGCACAACCAAGAACAAATGCTCCCAAATTACGCCAAATCAAAGGAATACGTGTGTACCAATTAAAAAGTTTCATCTTATTTTCCTGCATTTTATTTTGTTAAAAAATCTATCATAATGCCTTATTTATAACCGTCTTTACTATAGCATATTTCTATTTTATTTCAAATTAAAGACAATATACAAAAGAATTTTTCTTTTGAAAACAAAAAAAGCGGCTTTTACAATTTTACCTGTTTGAGGTGTCGAGTTGGCAATATTCGACTATTTCGGACAAGGTTGTTGTTCCCGTTGAAATTGCATCCCAGTTTTCTTCAAAAAAATTCAAACTGTCTTCAACGTCTAAAAAAAATTCTTCAGGAGCTGCAATCATTTTTTCTTTGCCCCGATACTGGTTCCGGCTCTGCCGATTTGATTACAGATGATCGTTTCGTGCTGGCTTTTAAGGTATTTGACCAGATTCAGGATTTCAACGGCAAAAGATACAGACAGATCAATAAGTTTATTTGGCTTTTCTATTGGCATAACCGATTACTCCAACTCTCATTTTTCATTTTCTCATCATCCGTCGCACGAAGTGCTATGGATGACAGGTCATACGGAGCGTAAGCGAAGTGCTTCATAGCTGAATGAAATGAAGCTGTTTCATATTGTGGAGCTTTGGCGGCTTGTCGCGGCGTAATGAAATGAAGACGGAAACAATGCTTCAGCCGTCTTCGCCCTGCGGGCTACGCCGTGCCAAGTCTGAAAAGGCGTTTTTTTATGAAGCACGGCTTCGCCGTATGAAGCGGCACGTTGTGCCATAAAGCGCACCTGCGGTGCATGAAGCAAAGCCTGACGGCTTCATGTTTTTTTGCCCATTTGGGCAAAAAAATGGTCGGGATAGCGAGATTTGAACTCGCGACCTTTTGTCCCCCAGACAAACGCGCTAACCAGGCTGCGCTACATCCCGACTTACTGTTTTATAATATACCTCTCTTTTTCAAAAAAGCAAGCGTTTTTTTTAAAATTCTTGCGTTTTTTAAAAAATTGGCAGTCCCACCAGGAGTCGAACCTAGACTAAATGAACCAAAATCACTTGTGCTGCCATTACACCATGGGACTGCTCGGTTCATATAATTTACTACACTTTCAGAAAATTTCCATCTTTTTTTACAAAAAAATTCAATATTTTTTACAATAACGCAAAAAACAGAATTTTTTATGATTTTTGAAAAAGATATATTTGATTTTTCCAAACTTTCAAAATATATTAAACCAATCAACATGAAAGGAGTTTTTTATGAAAAATTTTGCAATTTCAATCGCCGTATGCTGTATCACTTTTGCCGCATCAGCTCAGGAAATCACCCTGCCCAAACCGGATCTTGCTTCCGGCAAACCGCTGATGCAATGCCTGTCGCTCCGGCGTTCCGCACGCAATTTCGTCAACAAACCGCTCCCGTTGCAGATCATTTCTGAAATTATGTTCGCCGCCGACGGCATCAACCGCCCCGACGGGCACAAAACTGTTCCAACCGCCATGAACCGCCAGAATCAAACCATTTACGCCGTCACCGCAGACGCTGTTTATTTGTACAACAATAAAAAACATTCGCTCGTGCCGGTCAATAAAGGCGACTTCAGAAGAGATTGCGGAATGCAGCCGTTTCACCGCACTGCACCGTTGATCATTGTTTTTGTTTCAGACACCTCCGCCATCGGCAAAACTCCGGCAGAAAAAGCACTCTACTCCGGAAATCACGCCGGCAGTGCTTCGCAGAATATCTACCTCTACGCTGCCTCAAAAGGACTTTCAACTGTTATCTGCGGCTCAATAAAAAAAGACATTCTCAAAAAAATACTCAAACTGAAAAATTCACAGGAAGCCGTCTTTGCTCAACCAATCGGCTTCCCGCGCTGATTTTTATTTGATTTGGCTGTGTACTAAACGCAGACTGATTTTTTATTACAAGGGGGCTTACGCCGCCCCCTTGTATCCCCGGCGCCGGGTACGACCCGGTGCGATGTTACGCTGGTGCGTGAATGTCGGCGGATGTGTGGTGTTTAGCTATTTTTTCGGCGGAATGTTCGATTGCTCCTCCCCCTTTTTTAGGGAATGAGCAATCAAATCTTCCGCCGGATTAGCCACATCAGGGGTATGCCGTTCGTTGCTGTCGCAACTCACTATACCCCCGAACCCCCTCAATTTTTTTAATTATCAGTCAATATTTAATACAGAGCCTTTGATTTTATATTCTTTGGAAACCGTTCCGTCCATTCGGTACAATTTGACCGTCAGTGAATCGCCTTTGGCCTCAACTGCAGTCATGACGTTATCGCAGGTATAACGGTTTCCTTCATTGACAATTACAGGAAACGGAACTTTGGCAGGATTACCCGGTTTGCCGGAATATTTAAGATATTCAATTTTATCAGAGTTTTTCGCTGTAAAACTGCCTCTGTGAGTATGTCCGGAAATCAGCAGATCAAGACGTTCTGACGGATTTTTGCCGGTAAAAATACCTTCTGTATCACGCAGCAGTATCTTGGTAAACTCTCTGTTTGCATGAGTTGGCGGAAAATGTGCAAACATGATGCGGTGTTTGGCTGTTTGAAATTCCGGTGTTTTAACCGCTTTTTTCAGCCATGCACGCTGATCTCTATTCATGCAGTCAAGACCGATAATGCAGACATCCCCGAAACGGTTGATTGAATAACCTTTGAAATCCGGAGTGCCGAACATCTCAAAAAATGACCCCGGAGCAAAACCTGCATATTCATGATTGCCGCGGAAATTCAAAACCGGCTTTTTTGAAGCAAAAGCCAGCTGTCCGGCCAGATAACCATGAATAATTGAACGGCTTCCGGTACTGTTTGAAGTCATATCTCCGACATTGACCAGAATATCAAATTTATCCATGACTTTTTTGTTTGCCAGCAGAGTCTGCAAAGCATATCCGTCATTATGAACATCCGAAAAAGCAGCAATTGTCAAATCTTTTTTGCCATGAGTGGTAAATGTGAAATATTCCCCTTGTCCGGGATAAGATTTTGAGCGTTGACCGTATGTATTGGTAATAAAATATTCATAAGTTGTGCCTTTTTGCAGATTTTTAAGCTGAACTTTATGAATTTTTTTATCTTTATCAGAATAATTGTAATGGTCATGAGAAATTACGGTCTTGAAATTTTTATCGCCTTTTTTGCGGTATTGCAGAATTGCACCGGTTCTGCCTTCATTGTACCAGCCGATATTCATTTCAGTTTCAGATGCCGCAAAAAGCCAGGGGCCGAAAATCATGCTTGCAGGATTTACAGTACGTTCAGCATTAAGTTTTTCATACTCACTGCGGGTGAGTTTTCTATCTGAATAATATTGAAATTTGGCCTGTGCAGCAAGGTCATAACTGCCGAGAATCAACTCTGAATATTGCGGTATATTCTGAAAATCTGCCCCGACAGAATTCCATACCACACTTTGTCTCGGAGTACCGCCAAGCCGTGCCAAATGCATAGCAAGCGTGCCATTGTACGGCTTCAGCAATGAAAGTTTGATTCTGGTTTCAGTAGTCCAGAAATCATCATAAACGGCACATTTGCTGTCCCAGTAAGCGTTAGCTCCGTAACGGGCACTGCCGGAGCCCCAGCAAAATTGATGCAGATAAGGTTCCGGTTCCATATTGCCGAGAAACAATTCAATACAATCCCCCTGCCAAAGTGAATAACCGTCACTGTTTATCGGCTTGATATTTTCTTTTTTCTCATAACATTTGATCCCGAAATACAAATATTCAGTGTCATGGAACACTCTGACTTCGGTTTTGATATGCGGAGCGGTAAATTTACTGTTCATCACAAAGTCGTCAAAAAAACCGGCCTTTCTCCACATTTTTTCATCAAGTCTGCCGTCAAAATCAATTTTTCCTGTCAGATAAGGAGCGGCAATACTTTTTTTGTAATTTTCATGCAAAGTATCCGGTTTCACAGTTTCTGATTCAAACAATGAACACCCTGCCAGCAGAATTACTGCCCCCAGCAATGATAAATTTTTCATAAACATACAACTCTCCATTTTGTGATTGTTAAGTCTGATGGTCTGTATAATTTACCATTTTTTTATGAAAAATCAAGCATTCCGATAAAAAACAATAAAAAAAGAACTGCCGCCAGACCTTTAACGGACGACAGCAGTTCTTTGAATTTTGTATGGTTTTGTATGGGAAATGATATTACATCATGCCGCCCATACCGCCCATGCCACCCATGCCGCCTGCGGGCATAGCAGGTTCTTTGTCTTCCTTGATGTCAGTGATAAGACATTCAGTGGTCAGCAAAAAACCTGCAATGGAAGCAGCATTCTGCAATGCACTGCGGGTAACTTTGGCAGGATCGAGGATACCGGCTTTGAGCATATCGACATATTCACCGGTTGCGGCATTGAAACCTTCAGCATCGTTGAGAGTTTTGACTTTCTGAACGACAACACTGCCTTCATAACCGCCGTTGGCAGCGATCTGACGGAGAGGTTCTTCAACAGCACGTTCGATAATGGCAGCACCGGTTGCCTGATCGCCTTCAAGTTTGAGAGAAGCAACAGCTCTGGCTGCACGGATGAGAGCAACACCGCCGCCGGCGACGATACCTTCCTGAACAGCAGCTTTGGTTGCGTGCAGAGCGTCGTCAACGCGGTCTTTCTTTTCCTTCATTTCAACTTCAGTTGCGGCACCGATGTGAATAACGGCGACACCACCTGCCAATTTTGCAAGACGTTCCTGAAGTTTTTCACGATCGTAATCGCTGGTGGTTTCTTCGATTTCACGACGGATCTGAGAAACACGGCCCATGATAGCAGCCTGAGTGCCTTCACCTTCAACAATGGTGGTATTTTCTTTGTTGATGGTGACACGTTTTGCTTTACCAAGCTGTTCGATGGTAACATTTTCGAGTTTGAGACCGAGGTCTTCGGTAATGCAGGTACCGCCGGTCAGAATAGCAATGTCCTGAAGGATGGCCTTGCGGCGATCGCCGAAACCGGGAGCTTTGACAGCACAGACATTCAAAATGCCACGCATTTTGTTGATAACGAGAGTTGCAAGAGCTTCACCTTCAACATCTTCAGCAATAATCAGGAAGGGTTTACCTTCTTTGGCAACAGCCTGGAGCAAGGGGAGCATATCGTTGAGATTGCTGATTTTCTTTTCATGGATCAAAATGTAGCAGTCATCGAGAACAGCTTCCATAGATTCGGTATTGGTTGCAAAATAGGGTGAGAGATAACCTTTGTCGAACTGCATACCTTCAACGACTTTGAGAGTGGTTTCGAGGGTCTTTGCTTCTTCGACAGTGATGGTGCCTTCCTGACCGACTTTGTCCATAGCTTCAGCAATGATGTTACCGATGGTGGCATCGCCGTTAGCGGAAATGGTTGCGACCTGAGCGATCTGATCGCTGACGGATTTGCTCATTTTGCCGATTTCAGCAACGACAGCTTCGACGGCTTTGTCGAGACCGCGTTTGAGTTCCATGGGGTTTGCACCGGCGGTAACGTTTTTGAGACCTTCGCGGTAGATTGCTTCAGCGAGAACAGTAGCGGTGGTAGTACCGTCACCGGCGACATCGTTGGTTTTGGAAGCGACTTCCTTGACCATCTGAGCGCCCATATTTGCATAAGCATCCTGGAGTTCGATTTCTTTTGCGACGGTAACGCCGTCTTTGGTTACAGCGGGAGCACCGAATTTTTTGTCAATGACAACGTTGCGGCCTTTGGGACCGAGGGTTGCTTTGACAGCTTTTGCGAGAACGGTAACGCCTTCGAGAACGCTGCGGCGTGCTTCTTCAGAAAAAACAAGTTGTTTAGCCATAATAATAATTCCTCTTTTTTTAATTAAATTCAGCCAACGATTGCGAGAATGTCATCGCAGCTGACAATTTTGTATTCTTTGCCGTCGAGTTTGACTTCAGAACCGCCGTAACGGGAGGTCAGAACGATATCGCCGACTGCAACATCAAACGGAACTTTTTTGCCGTTGTCATCAGTTTTGCCGGTACCGAGAGCAATAACTTTGTATTCCTGGGGTTTTTCTTTGGCTGAATCAGGAATAAGGATTCCGCCTTTCATTTCTTCTGCTTTTTCACAGATTTCGAGGACAACTCTGTCACCGAGCGGTTTAATAGGACATGCCATTTTGGATTTCTCCTTTTTGTTAGTTTATGTTAAGGTTGGTTAGTTTTTTTGTTGGTTATCTCAGAGAAGGAAAAACTTTTTTCTTGATTAAAAGAAAAAAGGTTTTTCCTTCCCTGAAACCCATCCTTTTCAAAAAAGAAAAGTGTTATTTTATTTCCCTTTATATCATCCCTTTTACCATTTCCGGATTTTGCGAAGCAAAAAACGGAAATAATTTGAAAAGGTTTGGAAAAAGATGAGGGGGGTTTAAGGGGGAGAAGAAAAGAACCTTTCCTCAAAAGGTTTTTTCTTCTCCACCTTTTGCATCATCAAACTCAGTCAACAACTTCAGCGTCAACTACGCCGTCGTCGTTTTTCTTGGTTGAATCAGCGGCAGCTCCGGGATTGGGGTTAGCCTGCTGCTGAGCCTGAGCCTGCTGATAGATCTGTTCGCCGAACTTCATCAAGTGCTGTTCGATTTCGGCCATGACGGTTTTCATGGTTTCGGTATCGTCGGCTTCGATGGCTTTTTTGAGTTTGGCGATGCCGTCTTCGACGGGCTGTTTAACTTCTGACGGAAGTTTATCGCCGTGTTCTTTGAGCTGTTTTTCGGTCTGATAGACCATTGAATCGGCTTTATTTTTGATTTCGATTTTTTCTTTGGCGGCCTTGTCGTCTTCGGCATGGGACTTGGCTTCATTGACCATTTTTTCGATTTCGGCATCAGTCAAGCCGCTGGAAGCGGTGATGGTGATATTCTGTTCTTTGCCGGTACCGAGGTCTTTGGCGGTAACGTGAAGGATACCGTTGGCGTCGATGTCGAAAGTGACTTCGATCTGGGGAACGCCGCGGGGTGCGGGAGCGATTCCGTCGAGTTTGAAGCGGCCGATGGTTTTGTTGTCGCGGGCAAATTCGCGTTCACCCTGAAGGACGTGAACGTCAACTGCGGGCTGATTGTCGCTGGCGGTTGAGAAAACTTCACTCTTCTTGGTGGGGATAGTGGTATTACGTTCAATGAGGCGGGTAAAGATGCCGCCCATGGTTTCGATACCGAGAGAAAGCGGAGTAACGTCAAGCAGCAGGACGTCTTCGACCTGACCGCCGAGAACACCGCCCTGAATAGCGGCACCGGAAGCGACGACTTCGTCGGGGTTAACGCCTTTGTGAGGTTCTTTATTAAAGATAGCCTTGGCGGTTTCCTGAACTTTGGGCATACGGGTCATACCGCCGACCATGATGACTTCTTTGATACCGGAAGCGGAAACGCCTGCATCTTTGAGGCAGTTTTCGCAGGGGATGCGGGTACGGGCGAGGAGGCCGTCAACGAGTTTTTCGAGCTGGGCACGGGTCAAAGTGATATTCATGTGAACGGGTCCGTCCTGATTCATGGTGATAAAGGGCAGATTAATGTCGGTGCTCATGCTGGAAGAAAGTTCGCATTTGGCTTTTTCGGCGGCTTCTTTGAGACGCTGAAGGGCCTGAGTATCTTTGCGGAGGTCAACACCGTTTTCCTTCTGAAATTCATCAGCGAGGTAATCAATGATTGCCTGATCGAAGTCGTCACCGCCGAGGTGAGTATCGCCGTTGGTTGCTTTGACTTCAAAAACGCCGTCGCCGATTTCGAGAATTGAAATATCGAAAGTACCGCCGCCCAAGTCATAGACTGCAACAGTTTCGTCAGTCTGTTTATCCAGACCGTAAGCGAGAGCTGCAGCGGTGGGTTCATTGATGATACGGAGGACTTCAAGACCGGCGATCTTGCCGGCGTCTTTGGTTGCCTGACGCTGACTGTCATTGAAGTAAGCGGGAACGGTGATAACTGCCTGAGTTACGGGTTCGCCGAGATATGCTTCTGCATCGGCTTTGAGTTTCTGCAGAATCATGGCAGAGATTTCCGGAGGAGAATAACTCTTGTCGCCGACTTTGATAGCGACGTCGCCGTTTTTGGCTTCGACGAGTTCGTAGGGAACTTTTTCGCGGTCTGAAGCGGCTTCAGCGAATTTTCTGCCCATGAAACGTTTGACAGAGAAAATGGTGTTTTTGGGATTGGTGACAGCCTGACGTTTAGCGGTCTGACCGACCAGACGTTCGCCGGATTTGGTAAAAGCGACGATTGAGGGGGTGGTGCGGTTGCCTTCTGCGTTGGGGATGACTTTGGCTTCGCCATGATCCATGACTGCCATACAGCTGTTGGTTGTACCGAGGTCGATACCTAAAATTTTACCCATAGTAAAATCTCCTTATATTAAAAGTTTATGTTAAGAATCGAATGAAGACACTTTCATACAAGCAAATACCGTGCCAATTTTGGAATAAAATGGTATATTGAGGTAAAAAACGGTAAAAATAAGCATATTTTCAACCAAAAATCCCGCAACTGCGACAATCTGTCACAGCAAAATGTGTGACACACTGACACAGTGACACACAAACGGCACACCTGCATGGCACAGCCGGAAATATCCGGACTTTTTTGCTGCGGGCTGCGGCGTATTGCTTCAGTCACATAAAATTATGTACAAAAAAAATGCTCCCCCCTTTCGGGAAGAGCATTTTTTTGTTTGTATCAGTTGAGGAGATCTCTCTCCTCAATCTGAGAATGTTAGCCTGATTAAGCGATAGTACCCCAAGTGAGTTTATCATTGGCATCATCATAAGTGAGGCAAGCATCACCGGTAGTGGCACCAGCAACAGCAAAACGGCTGTTGACGCTGTCCCAAACCCAATCAGCACCGCCGATAAAGAGTTTATCCAGATCGGCACCGAGAGTGACATTGACGATAGCATCTTCACCATCAGTACCGGCATCGAGAGAAACTTCAAGAGCACTGGTCAATTCAAAAGTTGAACTGAAGGTCAAGGTTGCATCCTTGGCAATATCAAGAACCTCAACTCCGGTAAGTCCGGCAAGAGTGACATCAGTATCGACGTCGATCTTGTCATAACCTTCACCGAGATCAAAAGTACCGTTGAAGGCACCTTTGAGGACCAATGTATTATCAGCATCAGTACCGATCAAAGTACCAGTGAAGTCACCGGCAACAGTTGCAGTACCGGTAAATGTGATATCACCGGCATCGACAACACCTGCATTGGCAGTGAAGTTTTTAACAGTGAGATCAGCACCATTGAGGTCAATATCGCCGGCAGTCAAATCAACGTCAGCAGCAAAGTTGAGGTTTGCAGCGGTGATTTCATTTCCATTACCATTAAGAACAACTGTTGTGCCGTTGAAATTAATAGTATCAGCTTCAAGATCACCAGTCAAGGTTGCATTGCCGCCGATTGTGACACTTTCAAAACCATTTGCAGTACCATTGAAGTTGCCGTTGGCAACGAAGGTTGCTTCAGCAGTTTTACCGGTAGCTTCACCGTTGAAGTCTTTGCCGATTTCGATGGTTTCAGCGACGAAAACACCCTTGGCATTGCCGCCGACAGTAACAACATCAGCAGTAACATTACCGGTTACATCGCCTTCGACATCTGCAATATCGGCAGTGATATTACCAATGACGTTTCCGCCGACGGTAACGTTTTCAGCATTGAGGCTGACTTCTGCATTGCCGCTGATATTGATGTTCTTGGCAGCGACATCAGCAGCAACTCTGCTGTCGAATTCGTAAGCATCAACACCGTTCCAAGTCCAGGTTTCAGTTGCAGTGACATTACCGTCGACAACAAATTCAGCATTGGTAACAGTTGCGCTTGCGATGCGGATATCACCAGTGATGGTAAGTTTAACACAATCAGAAGCGTTAAGGAATACACCATTATAAACTTTATCAACGCCGACATTTTCAACAGTAGCACCCTGGATGCTGGTTGCAGTAATATTAGCAATGCTCTTGCCATCGATATTGAAGTTATCGACATAAACCTCACCGGCAGTGAAGTTGAGCACGGTATTGACGGTGAGAGCACCGACTTCATGGTCGTGAAGGAGTTTTTCTTCACCAGCCAAGTAGATGTGATCAGCTGCAGCATCTGCGGCACCGACATTACCAACCTTAACGGTGATTCCGCCTGCCTGTTCTTCTTCATCGATGCTGGCTGTAACATCAATAGAACCGGCAACATTACCGACAACGATATTATCAACAACACCGGCATCTGCGGTATAGCTGAAATCACCACCGACATTACCGGCAGCGATTGAACCGGCACCGGTATATGCAAGGTTCATACCGACATTACCGACAACAACCTTACCTTCAGCTGCAGTGACATTGCCTTCGACATTGACAGCTTCAAGAGCAATATCAGAAGCAGTGACATCACCGGTAATCTTGGTGATTGCACCATCTTTTGTAACAGTTTCAGCACTGACTGAACCGTAAACATCACCACCGAGAGTTGCGGATTCTGTTGCGATGATATCAACAGTATTAATTGCATCACCGGCCTGTCCGCCGATTGTGACGTTCTGAGCAGTGACAGCTGCATAACCGTCAGAATTTACGGTAGTTGCAACAGTAACATCGCCGTTCAGAGCAGTGACATCACCGACAACAGAGTTGAGAGTGATATTGCCATTGACAGATTCAACTGCACCAACAACATCATTTGCTTCAATGTTATTTTCAGCAGTGATATCACCGGTGACATCGTTAGCAGCAACATAATCACCGGCAGTAATATCGCCAGTAACATCGTTAGCTTCAACATAACCACCGGCAGTAATATCGCCAGTAACATCGTTAGCATCAACATAACCAACGGCGTTGACATTACCATAGACAGCTGCACCGAAGATTGCATCAGCACCGGCAGTTACATCAACAGCTTCGCCGGCTTTACCGACCTGACCGCCGATATTGACTGTTCCACCGGCAACAACTGCAGTGGGAACAGCACCCGGAGCAGTAACAGTACCGGTAACAGTAACATCAGTTCCGGCTGTAATACTACCGTTAACAGATGCGGCCTTGACTTCACCGAGAGTTGCAGTGACATCACCATTGATAGCGGCAGCATCAGCAAAGACGTTGTTTCCGGCAGTGACATTGCCATTGGCAGAAACTTTAACAGTTGCATCATTAGCAGCTTCGATACCATTCATTGCGACATCGACGATAGCGTTATTTGCGGCAGTGACTTTACCGCCTGCGGTAACAACTGTAACATCATAACCATCAACAGTACCATCGACTTTATTGGCAGTGACATTACCGTCAGTATAAACATAACCGGTGACATCGGTTGCATTGACAACACCTTTAGCATTGATATTGCCTTTAACAACATCCTCGGCAGTGACATCGTTACCGGCAGTGATATTTCCGGTGATTACACCAGTTGCGGTAACATCATTACCTGCCACGATATCATCATTAACGACATTGACAAAAGCGTCATTTGCGGCAGTGACTTTGCCGTCGATAGTACCTTTGGAGTTAATATTATTACCATCAACAGTACCGGTTACGTTAAGGACATTGACATCGCCGTCAGCATCGACATAACCGTCAACAGTTCCATTGATGATATTGACATCTTTACCGGCTTTAACATCGCCATTAACGTTATTACCGGCAATAACAGAACCGACTTCAGCAGTCAGGTTGCCTTCGACATCGCTGACAACGTTGATATCAGCGACTTTGGCAGTGATATCAGCATAAATCTTCTTGCCTTCGGCAGTTGATTCAAATGAACCTGCAACGATGGTTGCTTTTTCATAGACATCTTCAGCCTGATATGAAGGATCGGTGTCGGGAAGCATCCAGTTACCTTTACCGTCGGTGTGAGCCCAGCCGCCGAGGATATTGCCGTTCATGACAACAGCAGCTTTTTCAGCGGTCATATTACCGTAGAAGTCACCGCTGACAGCAGCATTTTCGCCGTCAACAGTAACATTGACACCGTTGATAACAGTAACGACCAAACGGACATCGTTGTGTTCGGGATTTGCGTTATCTTTGTAGTCTTGATTGACATAGTAAACGGTCTGACCTTTGACGCTTGCAGCATCGAGAGAATCGACATTAAGATTATCAACGACAGTTGCTACTTTTTGGAATGCATCAACATCGCTGGGATCGACGTAAACAATGCTGTCCATCTTGGTTTCATAAGCACCGACAGTGAATTTACCACCGGCAGTGACTGCACCGGTCATAGCCTGATTGACAGTGACATCACCATTTGCAGTAACATCAGCATAGACGAAACCAGCCTGATATTTAGCATTGATTGCCTTAACAACTTCAGCGGCGGCATCCTTGTTGGATGAAGCAAAGACTGCATTGGCGAATGCAGCAGCAGTATTGCCGTAAGCATCATTGCCGTTGACAGTCAAGCTGTTGACGTCAGCAGTTGCTTTTACAATCTCATTACCAACATAAGCACCGAAGAATTTACCGTCGATAGCGATATCGCCACCATTGAGGTTACCGACATAATCGCCATTGACATTCATATTGGCATCGTTAGCGAGAACGACGTTGCTGTTGGCAGCGATTTCGGTCTTGCCTTCGTTCCATGCGACGAATGAAGAGTCAGTAGTAAGAGTGACGCCTGCACCGTCAAGATTGACAGCAGCACCGCTCAGATCACCGGCGATATTCATATTGATTGCACCTGCAGTTGCAGTTGCAGCAATTGTACCTGCATAAGCATCAGCAACAGCAAAATCAACAACGGATTCACCATCTTCAGTTCTGTTTGCAGTAACATTGCCTGCGACTTTAGCACCTGCGACTTTGATTCCGCCGTTGGTGGCAGTCATAGCACCGGTAATATCAGCAGTCTGAGCTGTGATATCAATACTTCCGACATTGAGTGAATTTGCACCGCTGGCATCGTCCCAGTTTTCAATAGCAACAGCACCGTTTCCGGTTGCACTGCCGGCAAAGCTGAGAGCATTGAATGCACCGTCACTGACAGCAACAGTTGCGGCTACGTTCTGGAAGTAAGTAACAGCATTATAGATGGTGATAGTTGCTGCGGCAGCGTCAATATCACTCTTGACTGTGAATTCATCGACGACATCATTGGTTCCGGAAACAACACCGGTGATATTAAGAGTATTAACAATAGTCAGAGTTTCAACAATACCGCTGTTTTCAACTTCGATATTGGAACCTGCGAAAACAACTTCAGTAACAGTTGCATCTTTAAGAGCAACAGTAGCATTTACACCTGTTTCAGTGATTGTACCGACGAAATTACCGTTGGCAACTGTGATCTTGGCATTGTCAGCAAGAGTTGCAGCACCTTCAAGGTTCTGACCTTTGAGTTCCAATGCGAGAGCTGCATCAGCTTCAACAGCAACATTCAGGAAGATGGCATCTGCGTTTTTGATATTGATTGCAGCATCAGCAGCAGATGCGTCTTTGACGGTAACAGTGTCGATTTCAGCACCGGCGTTGAATGTAAAGGTCTGACCTTCAGAGATATTCAATGTCTTGGCAGTGACTTTACCATTAAATTCAACATTGGTAACGTTGATAGCGAGATCGCCTTTAGCAGTAACATTACCGCCGAGAGTGACATCACCGAGGAAAGCAACTGTACCATTTCCGTTAAAGTAAACATTATTACCGGCAAGATCACCGACTTCGATCTTGTCATTTGCATAAGCGGTCAGGACGACATCGCCTTCAGCAGCGATAGAACCGACCTTGATAGTATCAGCAACAGCATCATCATTGGTTGCCAGGGCAACTTTTCCTGTAGCAGTGATTGCACCTGCGACATTGACAACACCTTTAACATCAACATTTTCAGCATCGATTGAATCGGCATTCAAAGTACCGCCAACGACAACAACATCTTTGGTTGCAGTGACAGCACCGGTAACTTTGGCAGTTCCGGCAACTTTAACGCTGTCAGCATTAACAGCACCAGCCTGCATAGAACCGTTTACGCCGACAGCACCCTTGAGAGCTTCAACTGTACCTGCAGCAGCAAGTTTACCTTCGACGATAATATCGCCTTCAGCAGAAGTAACACCGGCAGTGACATCAGCAACACCGGCAACAATGACACCAGTTTTACCACTGATGCTTCCGGCATTCAAAACGCCGTCGACATTGACAGTAACCAAGTTTTCAACAGCACTAACAGCACCGGTAACTTTGGCAGTACCGTTAACAACGACATCAGCACCCTGGACAGAGTCGGCTTCCAAATTGCCGTTAACAACAGCAGATTTTGCTGCAACAACAGTATCGATACTGGCGTTACCGTTAACATTGACATTATTACCGTCAACAGATGCGGCGGTAACTTTACCGGCACCATTGACAGCAACATCGCCCTTTGCAGTAACAGCATCAGCAATAATTACAGCGGCAACATTATTGGCAGTCAAATTAACACTATCTTCAGAATCGATATTTCCAACTTTAGTACCACCAACGGTAGTAATTGTTACATTACCGGCATCGATAGATTCGATTGTGGCATCTTTGGCAGTTGAAACGAACTCACCAGTAGCAGTAACAGCACCGGTTTTCATGACGCCTTCGCCACTGAGAGTGACACTTTTGGCATCGATAGCACCGACCAAAACATTATCATTCAAATCTGCAGCGTTAATGTCAGCAGCACCTAAAACAGCACTGATTGAACCGATTTCGATATTCTGAGCAGCTGCATCATCGTAAGTGGCAACATTAACATTACCTTCAGTTGCAGTGACAGCACCGGTAACTTTGGCATCACCAGTAAGTTCAACATTCTTACCGGTAACAGATGCGGCGGTCAATTTGCCGTCAGCTGTAACTGCATTAGTGGCAGTAATATTGCCTGCAACAGTGGCAGTACCATCGATTGCAACACTGTCTGCTTGGATTGAATCTGCGGTCAATTTGCCGTCAGCGGTAAATGCACCACCGGCAGTAATAGCAGCAGCAGTAACATCGTTATCAAGATCAACAAAAGTATCAGCAGTAATATCACCTGTAACTTTTGCAGTACCATTGATTGCAACACTGCCTGCATCGATTATGCCATTAACTTTGGCATCTGCAGAATCAATTGTAACTGCACCACCGGCATTGATAGATGCAATTGTAACATCATCAGTATCAACAGTTACTGTATTAGTAGCATCAATTGCTGCGACTTCTGCTTTTCCGGCAGTAACCTTAACATCAGCGGCATTGACATCAGCAACTTTAACATATCCGGCACCAACCAGATTGGCGTTTCCGGCAGCAGTAACTGCACCGGCAGTCAGAGATGCATCAGCAGGATTGGCAGCGAGAGTAACATCACCTTTGTCTGCGGTGACAGTACCGTCAACAACACTGGCAGCTCTCAAAGAAGAAATGATAACATTACCTTCAGTTGCTTTAACATTTTTAACATTAACATCAGTTTTGAGGTTAACTGCAGAACCGGTGACATCAGCGGCTGTCAGTTTGCCGTCAGCTGTAACTGCATTAGTGGCGGTAATATTGCCTGCAACAGTGGCAGTACCAACGATTGCAACACTGTCTGCATCGATTGAATCTGCGGTCAATTTGCCGTCAGCGGTAAATGCACCACCGGCAGTAATATTAGCAGCAGTAACATCTTGGTCAAGATCAACAAAAGTATCAGCAGTAATATCACCTGTAACAGTTGCAGTACCATCGATTGCAACACTGCCTGCATCGATTGAATCTGCGGTCAATTTGCCGTCAGCGGTAAATGCACCACCGGCAGTAATATTAGCAGCAGTAACATCGTTATCAAGATCAACAAAAGTATCAGCAGTAATATCTGCAACTTTTGCAGTACCATCGATTGCAACGCTGCCTGCATCGATTGAACCGGCGGTCAAATCAGCAATAGTGGAGTTGAATGCACCGTCAGCGATGATATCTTTGGCATTGATGATACCGTCGCCGTCGAAAATAACATCACCGTTTCTGCTTTCATCAACGCCGATAGTATCAGGATTATCTTCAACAGCTTTAGCAGTGATATTGCCAACATTGATAATATCAGCAGCTTCATCATCAACTTTAGTAGAAGTAAGGTTTTCAGCAAAAGCATTTTCAGCAGTCAAATAGACATTTGCGGCAGTGATTTCGCCGAGATTCATGGTGTTGCGGACATCCATTGTAGCGGTAACAGCATCTTTAACAGCATTGACAGCAGCAGCACTGATAACGCCATTGAGAGTGACATCTGCTTCAGTAGCAGTAATTGCACCTGCAACAGCAGCTTCACCATTGATTGCAACATTGGAACCGGTAACATTATCAGCAGTCAGTTTGCCATCTGCAGTAACAGCACCAACGGCTTCAATATCAGAAGCACTGACAGTACCGTCAATGTCGATAATACCTTGAGCGGTGACATCGCCGGTAACAGCGATAGCATCGTCAGCGTTAAGGACAACATCTTCTTCTGTTGCATTAACGTTTCCGTCAATAACTGCATTGCCGTAAATTTCAACATTTGCAGCAGTGACATCACCGGTTACAGCAGCATTTTCAGAGGCAACATCGACATTTCCGTCGGCAGTGATTGCACCGGAAACAACTGTATCAGCGTCAACATCGACATCTTTGCCTGCAGTGATTGCTCCGGCAGTAAGTTTGTCAGCATCAACAATAACGTCTTCTCCGGCAGCAACAGTACCGGTAACATTAAATTCAGTACCTTCGAGAACGACATTCTTGGCAGCAGTTGCATCGCCGTCAACATCAGCAGCACCATCGATTGCAATATCGCCCATGGTAGCAGTGAGGTTCTTGGTATTGAGGTAAGCATTATCACCGGTAGTGATAGTACCAAGAGTCAAATCCTGAGCATAGAGATTGACGTTGTCGCCAATTTCGAGAGTAGCACCTTCGCCGTCATAGCCGTCAAATGACATATTTTCATCGAGGACAAAAGTACCGTTTGCGAGAGTAAGTTTTTTGAAATCGAAATCACCGTTGATCTTACCATTGTCAACAACGATTTCGTTAGCGATAAGTTCTTTGCCGTCAGCAACATTGACAATAGCATCTTTAACAGTGACTTTGGTATTGTCGTAGCCGGTGAATTTATCGCTTTCAGCGGGATAACGGCCATCAACTACGCCGTTTTCGGGAGCGGCGTCGAAAGCCTGAGTGTAAGAAATAGTACCATTGTAATCGGTAACACCTCTCTTGAATTCCATTTCAAGTTTTGAAGTTTCAAGTTTGGTAACATTACCTTCAAAGGTGTTGTTGCCGAAGAACTGCAGTTTGTCTTTGCCGCCGCCGAAGTTGATTTCAGCATCAGCAGTAACAGTTGCGTTGCCGGTAACAGAACCGAGTACAGAAGCGTTGGCAAAAACATCATTGCCGTTCTGTTCATCCATATTGATTGAACCGGAGAAAACACCGTGGTTCTGGAATTTGACAGAAGCATCTTTGCGGTTGATCTTGTTGCCGTCAATATCATAGAGATAAGAAGCATTGATGTCGCCGGAGACTTCACCGTAGTTTTTGACGGAAAATTCAGCATCACCTTTGACCAGGGTGTTGCCGGAGGCTTCGCCCATGACATAGAGAGTGACATCACTGTTTTCAACAACTTCGTTGCGGTTGTAATTGTTGACCAGAATTTCATCATTGCCGTTGGAAACAACTGCATTGTCGCCGATATTCAGGAGGAAATCGCCGTATTCACCTGCTGCAGCACCGGAAAGATATGCATCAAAGTCAAGATCTTTGACAGTTGCTTCAGAATAAGCATCAACAACAACTTCAACCAGATTTTCGCCGGATTCAATGCTGCCTGCATTGATAGAAGCATTGTTGTCAAGTTTAACCTGTGCGGAACCTTTGACACTGGTAAAATCAACGTTGCCGTCGAAATCACCGGTTACTTCGAGAACTGCTTCTGCAGATTTGTTGAAGTCAACATTGCCGGTAGCAGTACCTGCGATAACAACGTTTTTGCCTTTGGACTGTCTGTCGGAGATAACAACATCAGCGGCAAAGTCTTCAGCATTGACAACGTTTTCACTTGCTTCAGTGACGGTAAGTTTGAATTCTTTACCCTGTCTGGTGCTGTCACCGAGATCGATGCTGTTCAAGCCGCCTTTGAGGTCGACGATTTTGTCGGTATAGTCATACATACCGGACATAAGAACAACGTCATCAGCCAAACCGAAAGTGTAATCATTGGCAACCAGGACATAAGCCTCACCGGTATAGGTGAAGATGAGCTGATTTGCAGCATCAAAATCATAGCTGTACATATAATCAGCAATGATACCGCCGCGTTCATTTTTGACAGTGGGATTGGGCAGAATAACAACATTTTTCTTTGAGGGAACGTAACCGGCCCAATTGATAAGATTGACTGAACCGTTGTGAGCAAAATCATTGTTGACAACGATAGAGATCTTTTTGGGATTGAGTTTTTTGGCAAGGGTGAGCATTGCAGTATTGTTGTTGCCGACAGTATCGCCGTTCAGAACAAATTCATACTCATAAGCTCCGCCTTTTTTGATTTCAGCGATAGCACCGCCGACAACGGAGATGGTATCAACTTCTTTGAAATTGCCGTTGAAAACGACATTGCTGTCGCCGGTAACGGAGACTTTTTCAACATAGTTGAGAGCACCTTTGAAGGCACCGTTGTAATTGTCAACGTTAACATAAGTTTTGCCGATGCTCTGAGATTTTTTGTCAGCAGGAGTACCGAAAATGGCACCGCTGAAAACATAACCTGCAGCACCATTCATCTGATTGCCGTCATTGGTGATATTGACAGTCAGATCACCGATGGTATAAGCACCGGTTTTGCCGCCGGCATAAATTTTGCCGACTTTGGAGTTGGAGACATTGACGGTGACATCGCCGTAATAAACATCATCACCTTCGCCGCCTGCATAAACGTTTTTAACGGTTGAGTTGAGGATGGTGATTTCGACATCGCCTTCAGTTTTGCTCAAAGCTGCATTAGCGTTCTTTTTGTCATATTTGTTATATGCACCGGCAAAAATATCGCCGCCGGTAGTATCAAACAAAGTGACATCAACACCGGTTGCATAAACTTTTTTGGTAACAGCTTTGCGGGCAAAAGTCAAGCTGGTTGCAGCCTGTCCCCAGTTGTTAACAGTACCTGCGGCAACAGTTTTAGCCACAGTTGTATCAAGCTTTTCATTCCAGTAATAAGCAGTGACATTAGCATTGCCGAGAGCAAAAAAGACTGCATCACCGGTAAGGCTGACATAGCTTGCCTTGCTGAAATCGACACTTCCGTCTTTTGCGAATTTCGGCTTTTTAGTCTTGCCGTTGACGGAAACTGCACCATTGAAAAGCTGATCAATTACATACTCTTCAATTGTACTTTCAAGTTTACTACTCATAGTTTCTTTCCTTTCGGGGTTTGTTTTTGAGTAATTTTTTTGTTATTGTTCATAGGTTAAATATTTGAATTACAATTTTCAGTTTCATACCGGATGGGGTAAACCCATTTACAGAACAGCAATATTTACTGCATTCAACAAATTCATCTGCTGTTGCAAGCAGTAAATAATCACTGTTACAGACGGTAACATAGAAACCGGGCGGAACGTGTTTCCTGAGGTGAAACACCGAACTGGGCTCCTCCGAGAGACTGCATTGCACAGTTATAACATCTTCAGAGGAAATACTTTCCGGCACATAAGCACATTCATCCTGCAAATTTTTCACCTCATTCAATACAATGAGGGTACAGTTCTGGCTGCCGGAATTCAATTGATATTCCACCGTATTTTCTGCTGTCAGCACATCAGCGGGGGTATCGCCGGAAAGCAACGCAAGAATGGGGGTGGAAAAAGACATTTGCTCCTCACGGGAAGCATTGGGAGGGGTAATTTCGGGGCATAAAAAAACTGCAGATACATTACCTGCAATACGTGTATATGTTTTCTCTGAAAAACAAAACATTTTAACTTTACCCCTAAAAACGTTTTTATAGCGGAAAGAGTGATCAAGTTCTTTCCATACGCTGTTAACTATAATCCATATTTTTTATTTTTCAAGCAGAAAAAAAAAAAAAAATAGATTTTTTTCAAATTTTTTACGCTTTACTTCTTTTTTCGGCGTTTTATCTAATACAAAGCTGTTTTTTATTTGCATTTTATTTCATATATGCTATATTCAGGATAAAATACAACAATATATTATTTATAAGGGAAAAATTACTATGGCTGACGCAAATACTCCACTCTCGATAATATACAGCACTTACAGTACCAAAAATACAGAACCGGGATCAACAACTTATATTGATTACAATCCTGCAGCATATATAACATCAGGTGAAGCCGGCAAAGTTTACGGTTATATGCTATGCCTGTCCGGCGTAACGATCACCTCCGGCGGACAAGTGGATATTTACCGTGCCGCCAAGTCTTCAGAAACTGCAAAGGAAATGATACTTGCCGACGGCAAAAAAACAACAACTCCCAAAAATATAATAAATGTCGCCGATACAACAATCACTTCCGGCGGCATACTGCATCTGAAACGCGGAGCAGTCGCTTCCAATACCATAATAAACGGCATGGGCGATTCAACTACTGCTGAATATGTCGAAGCTGACTGGAGTTTCTTAATCAAAGATCAAAAAGCCGATCCCGCTGTCCGGGCTTCAAGTATTGACGCAACAGTTATGAACGGCGGTAAACAGCATATCTCCGGCGGTTACACTCTCAATACTACCGTCAGTTCCGGCGGACTGCAGATCATCGGCAGCGGAACTGCCAAAAAAAGTTCATGGGATGCAAATAACAGAAAATATAAATATTTCTCCAGCACTCTTGAAGGAATCGCCCAAAATACTGTAATCCTTGACGGCGGAACAATGCAGGTCAACGCAGGAGGTTTTGCTCTCAATACCATTCTTGCCGCCGATTCAAATCCTGCGATCCATAAAACCGCAGACGCTCCGAAAATGACAGTCAGCAAAGGCGGAACTGCAATAGAAACACAAATCCATTACGGTTCAATGACTGTCCAAAGCGGCGGTACGATCAGCGATACCAGACTTTATCAATCCGGCACTCTGACAGTCAGCAAAGGTGCAACTATTGCTGACAGAATTTTTGCAGCTGATACATTCACAGTTGAATCAGGAGCAAATTTTGCCGATTTCGAACTCTGTTTTGATCTTTCAAATATGATTGACAATGAAAAAATCATCCTCACAGAAGAACTTTTCAACGCAATCGACGGCAATGTATCATATTCTGTTTACGCATCGCCTTTCGGGGAGGAAACAACTTATTCCATTATCAACACCGGAGAAGATTTTACAGATACCATAACCATTTTGAACAGCAAACGTGATGCAAGCGGTGCAGAAGTATATACCTACGGCAGAGAACTTATTCTCGGTCAGACAGTCTATGATGACATGGGTAATTCATATCTGCTCAATGTTACCGATGACAAAACTTATACCATCACTTTTGACAGCAACGTAATTTTCAAGCAGGAAACATTTTCCGCAGAAAAAACAAAAATCTGGGGTGAATTCTCTCCTCCGCAGGATTACCTGCCGTCAACAGATGCAGGTTCCAGAATTTTCGGCGTGCAGTTTGAAATCCACGATCCCGCCAATTTGCTGACTGAAGAAATCGAACAGACTCTGATCAACTCAATTTACGGGACTGTCACAATCAAACTCAAAAATGAAATTCTCTCCGTCCTCGAAGTCAATGGTGCCTACATCGAGGGACTCTGTCCTGCTGTGGCAGACTTCAAAATGGAAGATATTGTCTATGAATACGATCTTACTTATGATACATCGATTATAGACAAAGAATTTACCATAAATATAATAATAAATCATACCCTGCTCAACAATATTGATTCCGGCGATGATTTCTATCAGAAAATGGCGGCAAATTCAACAGTTCGTCCTGACCGGCGTTTCATTTTCAACACTGCCGAAACTCCGGAAATAAATATCTCCGGCGAATATGTCGGCTTCAACGATCAGATCGACTACCGCTGTATAAATATGTCAACTGCCAGATGCACAAACATTTCACTCAGTGCTGTTACCATTGACAACCTGGCAAGCGATGTGACCCTTACACTCTATCAGGCAACCGGAGACGGCTCAAAACTGAAACAAATTCTGACAACCACTCAGTCCGTTGTCGCCAACAAATTCGGTATAAACAATCTGCTGCTCAATTCCGGAATATATTATCTGAAAGTCTCTGCACCCGCGGAAAATTATGTCGAATATCAGGTATCTTTCAACACCGCCGTTTTTGATCCCGGCCAAAATGCAAATCTCAACGATACAGCCGCCGGAACAGTTTATTACACAAATGCCGGTATTTTTGAGAAAATCGAAGTTGACGAAACAGAAATAACCACCGACAGTGTCGGATTCGGCGACAATGAGGATTACAAACTGCTGGACCTTGACGAGCCCGGCAAATTCTATTTGGAAATGACAAACAGCAATGCAGATGCAAAGTTGAAAGTTGAAGTCATTCAAATCCTCAACGGCAAGGAAAAAAGTCTCTTTTCAACTACCGTTAAAGGTGCTTACGAAAAACCGCTCACCTCAAAATATTTTTATATCGCTCCCGCAGATGATGCAGAATACTTCGTCAAAGTAACCGGCACAAACGCCGCAAAAGGCATAAATACCAATTATACCGTCAACGTCGAATCTGCCGACCTTTACGATGATGCGTACTGCTATGACGATACTGCCGCAGATGCAAACTCTGTCAAAAAGAATCTGCAAAATTACCTCGTTCGTAACAACTATCTTGGGTACGGGGATATGACCGATTATCACAAATTTGAAATCACCGAATCCGGCGAATACAGTTTTACTCTCGAAAGTGTCCTCAAATCCGGAGCCAAATTTACTCTGTACCGTCTCTATGATGACGGCAAAACCGGAACAATTCCGCTCCAGTCTGTCTTAAGTTCGGGTTCACCTGCTGCTTTCAATAATGATAAAAACAATCCTCTTTATACTGTCACCACCAAAAATATTAACTTGCTGGCAGGCACATATTATCTGCAGGTCTCCGGCGGAAACAAAGCAAACGACTCAAAAAATACAGAATATTCAATCAAACTCAACGGCGGTGCTTACAAAGAATTGCCATCATCCGGCACTCTGAACAAAAATGAAATATATCTGCTGGAACTCGACGATTACATGAAAGTACGCAGCGATTCCATCAAAACTTTCACTTTTTATCAGGATAACGGCAAAAATAAATTAACCAAAGTGACCGTTAAAGCAAATGCAATCCTTGCCCCGGGGACTTATTACGTCAAACCTTCAGCCGTAATTGATGCGTCGGAATTGACTTTCGCTGAAATAACCTCAACAAAAACTTTATACAGTAAAGACAATATCACCGATGATAATTCATGGAAAAACGCAACTGAAATTACCATGGATGATACCTGCAGCAACCAATGGGTCGGCTACGGCGACAGTGTAAATTATTACAAACTGTCAATTGCTGCATCTCAAACCGGGGAAGGCAAATTTGCATTTTCTTTCACCAAAAACAGCGCCAGTCAGAATATCAACGTAACTCTTTACACTCTCAAGACCGACAAAAACGGCATCCAATCTCTGGTCAAAGTCTCTGCCAAATTTGATCCGAAAACCAAAACAATGACTGTTGCCAATATGCTGGCTCAGGATTATTATCTGTGTGTAGCTTCAAAATCCGCCGCAACTGAAGACAAAGCAAAAAATGCATCTTTCAGTTTCTCCGTTTCAAGCGAAACATTCAAACAACTTTCAAACGACAACCAGCACAAAACTGTTCTCAACAAAAATAACTATGCCGTTCTCTCTCTGGCTCCCGCTGACGGCGACATCCAATATGTCAGTATAACCGGAGAAAATTACACTTTGTACAAAAATAATGGCAGTGGCGGTCTTGCTGCAATTAAAACATACAACGGCAAAGTTCTGCTCGACAGTTCAGAAACTTACTATGTCAAAAGTTCTGCCGACAAAAATAAACTCTATTACAAAACCGATGGCATTGACAACAGCAAAAAATGGCTCGGCTTAAACGCTCCTGCAGAATCATTTGAATTCGACACTTTTGAAACAGACGGCGGCTGGAAAGTCTTTACCGTTGATATCGACGGCAAAAGCACCGTCAGTGCTTCAACAAAATTCAACCTCACTCTCTACCAGGAAATAAACGGCGTCTGGAAAAAGGTTTCCTCTGCCAGTGCTTCATACAGGGCAAGTTCAAAAAAAGAAACCGTCGGCAAACTCTCAATCAATCTGGCGGCTGACACAAATTACAAATTTGAAATCAGCACCACCGACAATGGAGCGGGAAATTGTGCCGGCTACTACACTTTTGAGGAGAAAACATTTGAATATGACATCACCAATAATATGTTCCAGACCGCTTCAATATGGGATGGAGAAGAACCTCTTGAAGCCGCAGTCAGCAAAAAAGGTGATGCAGTCAACTTCTATGAAATCGGCAATATCAACAGTTTTGAACTGAAACTTGATACTGAAATCGATGCAAAAGCAGCAGTCAAACTCACTTTCTATGACGAAAATTACAACGTCGTCAATTTTTACAATGAAGATCGCAAAGAGGTCGCCAATTTGACTGTCAACAGCAAAAACAACGATTTCTCTCTCGCTTCAGTTGCAGAAAATATAAAATTCGTCCGCATTGATGCCGCCGGTTCCGGAATCAACGCTTATACGATTTCCGCAGAAAAAACTGCATAAAAATAAACTTGCGGCTGTTGCTTTTTTGACTTCAGCAACAGCCGCAAAGAGAACAACGTGTTAATTTTTGTTTATTCTGCGTCGCAGATTTCCTGAATTTTCTGAACGTAACCGTTGAAAAGTGCACCGGTATCATTGATACATCCGATATATTGGATCTGACGTGTTTTGATCCAGCGTGATAAATCTGTTTCTGTGTAAGCCCCCAGCAAAATGCCCGCGTCACGGGTCTTGCGGCAGACAGTATCAATAGTTTCGATGACCTCAGGATTGCCCCATTGTCCGGGGAGCCCCATACTGCAGCTCAAATCATAAGGTCCGATAAGAATACTGCCGATACCCGGAACGGCGAGAATTTTATCAAGATTGCGAACAGCTTCGATATGTTCAATCTGCAGAATTACCATCGGATCGGATTCTGAATTTTTCATGTACTCTTCAAACGGCATTGCACCATAGCAATTTCCGCGGCGGAAACCGCATCCTCTGTTGCCCTGCAGCGGATAACGGCAGGCACCAACAGCATATTCAGCATCTTTTTCATTCATAATCATGGGGATGATTATCGCCGCCGGAGCAAGATCGATAACCTTTTTGATTTCGGTATGATCACATGAGGGCACACGGTAAAAAGCGGCACAGTCAGTTCCCTTGAGAGCCATAATGTGCATCATAGCAGTATTGCGGTCAAGAATGCCGTGTTCGCCGTCGATCCAGCAGAAATCAAATCCTGCCTCGGCGGCAATTTCAGTTACCGCAGGATCAGAGAAAGTAATAACACAGCCTTTGCAGAGTTTACCATTTTCAATTGACTTTTTAAATTTTTCAAGATTGTTGTAACGCATAAAAAAATCTCCTTTTTAAATATATACAATATAACTATACACCTGTTTTTTTTAAATTCCAATCTTAAATGATTTATTTCTTGCATTTCACAAAAATCATGTTAAATTATCCGGAAAGGAGAATTTTTATGAAAAATTATTTTATTTGTGCCGCATTGCTGTTAGTATCAGTTTCCTGTATCAATCAATCTGCAGAAAAAAACAACTCCGTTCCCGATCCGCTCCGTATCAACGTGCCGACTGACGGCACAAACTCGCTTGCCGGAACATTTATATCCACCCGTACCGGACTTGCCAAAGAGCAAACCGAAGTTTTCGTCAAAGCAGAGAAAAAAGGTCTTATTCTGAATTTTCATTGTTACGGAGAGCCCCGAAAAACTGTTTTCTCAGCAAAAAAACCGGATGATGACATGACACTTTTCGGCGGCGAACATATTGAATTTCAACTTTCCCCCAATGGGGCAAAGGACAGAATTTATTACCATTTTGCAATCAATCCCGCAGGTGCAGTTTACCATGCAAAAAATAAAGATACCAAATGGAACCCCGGAAATTTCACCTGCAAAATCACCGATTTCAAAGATTACCGCCAATTTGCAGTGGAACTGCCGTGGCAGATTTTCGGCTTGAGTGAAATGCCGTCCGCAGGAACTGTATGGAAAGCAAATTTCTGCCGTGCCGCAAAAATACAGAAATCTCCGATTGAATTTTCCAGCTGGTCAGGAGCAATTTCATACCATGACATCAATCAGATGGGAAAACTCGTTTTCGGCGGCAGACAAAATGCCCTGCTCCGTTTCTTCAACAACAAAATCTCATTGAATACCACACAGAATGATAACGGTAAATACTCCTTTCAACTTCTCCTCAACGGACAAATAAACACAAACAAAGCATTGCACAAAAACCGCACCATAGACTTCCGCATAAATGTAAAAAACAAATATGTCCCCGCAAAAAGTATGGACAAAATCACACTCCGTTTGCTCAAAAATAAGTGCATTGTATGGGAAAAATCCGCCTTTGATATCGCAAAAAACAAAGAATTCATGCTGCTGGACAAGTTTGAATACACCAAAGACTCGGATTTGAAATGTCAGGTCACCTCACTCCCCGGCAAATTGACAATCAAAAATGAATCAAAAATCCTGCTTCAAAAAAATATCACCTCCACCCCCGCAGTAATCTCACTCAAAAATCTCCCCTCCGGCAGATACACTGCCGAATACTCAAGCAAATCCGAATATTCAGACAGAGTATTTTTCATAACCGGAAAAATCACTCCTCCCGCACCATTGAAAAAAGGGGCAAAACTTACAGCCAACGGCGAAAAACTTATGCTTGACGGCGAACCTTTTTATCTCCTCGGCATCAGCGGCGGCTCCAAGGCTCACTATCAGAATTCTCCCGGATTCACTCTATTGTACGGTCAGGGCGGCCGTAAAAATGCTTTCATGTTCCAAAGTTTCCCGGGCAAAAAATTCATCCGCAAACCATTCACCGCTTTCGGTTTCCGCCATGACTGGCAGGAATTGACCGGCAAATATCTTGCCCGCCAGAAAAAATCAACTCTGAACTACTGGCGGAACATCGCTTACGAAGCAACTTTCAAAATTTTCATCATTCAAAAAGACGGTTCTCTGACTCTTGTCCCCGACAGTCACAAAGTTTTCAAACAGATTTATGACATGGCAAAAAAAGCAATGCCTGACTCTTTATTTTCCATCCATATCGACCAGCTGCACGAACTGCATAACTATACTGATTCATGCGATATTCTGGAATTTGCCTCATGGCGGTCAAGTTACCATCCGTCAAATCTGCTTTTTTATCAGGGAGAAGATTTGGACTTTGTCAGACAGCAGATCGGCAGCAAACCGATCGTCATGTGGCTCGGCGGCTGTATTCCGAACCCGTATGTCCGCAGTGCAGAAGAGATCCGTGCCGGAGTTTACAATACCATCATCAATGGAGGTGCAGGCA
This sequence comes from Lentisphaeria bacterium, assembly GCA_017502435.1. GTDB lineage: Bacteria > Verrucomicrobiota > Lentisphaeria > Victivallales > Victivallaceae > RGIG5270. The sequence continues at coordinate 503 of JAFVUZ010000242.1, read as the reverse complement.
ATATTATACATATGGGACACGGCGGAGTCCCTGCATTCAGAACCCGTTTCTGGTCAATGCTTTCCATGCTTCAGCGTGAAATCGACAGTTTCTATCCGGAATTGCAGAAAGGTACTCCTTTTGAATTAAATCTGCCGTCTGATTTTGCAGCCAAAGCAGTCATTACTCAAAACAAAGAACTCCTGCTTGTCATTCTCAATAAATCGGCATTTTCACAAACTCTGACGCTGAATTATACCCCCTATCAATCACAAACAGTCAATTTCACCCCTTTCGAACCCAGAGTCATACGCCTGTCAAAAAAATTAAAAGGCTGTGTACTAAACGCAGACTGATTTTTTATTACAAGGGGGCTTACGCCACCCGGCGTTCCACCCGCCTTTCTATTACGCTGACGCGTGACGCCGATTGCCTTGTTACGGCGTAGCTTTAGCGAAGACGGAACCCCGGCGCCGGGTACGACCCGGTGCGATATTACGCTGGGGCGTGAATGTCGGCGGCTG
>JAFVUZ010000241.1 GCA_017502435.1 Lentisphaeria bacterium | reverse complement strand
TAAGCAAAACACGGCAATACCCCAATTATGGCGAAGTCTGGCGAAAGATTTGTTTCGTCATTCCGCAAAAAAGCGGGAGGACGAAACGAAAATTTCGCCGAAAAACAGCCTGACGCACCCAGCCGCTGACATTCACGCGCCAGCGTCACATCGCTCCGGGTCGTACCCGGCGCCGGGTGCAGGGGCGGCGTAAGCCCCTGCAAAAAACACAAGATACAGATATCTCCCCGTAATGGGAACAGAGTGTTTTTTATTTATTCAAGCCTCCGAGACGGCGGTCACGGGAGTTGAATGCTGTGATTGCCTGAAGCAGGGTGTTTTCGTCAAAGTCGGGCCAGAGGGTCGGGGTGACGAAAATTTCTGCGTAAGAAATCTGCCAGAGAAGAAAGTTGCTGATGCGGAGTTCTCCGCTGGTGCGTATCAGCAGATCGACATCCGGAAGTTCCGGCTGATAGAGGTATGTACTGAAAAGTTTTTCATCAATGTCAGCGGGGGAAATTTTGCCGGATTGAATGTCAATAGCGATTTTTTTTGCACTGTCGGCAATTTCACTGCGGCCTCCGTAATTGAGGGCAATTGTGAATGTCAAACCGGTATTTTTTGAAGTTTTTTCTATGGCTTCTGCGATTTTTTTCTGCAGTTTATTGGATAATTGTTCAAGTCTGCCGATGACGAAAAGACGGACGTTTTCCTGCATAAGTTTTCCGGTATAAGAAGTAAGAAAATTGTCAAGCAGTGTCATGAGAGCGTCAACTTCCGGTTGCGGACGCTTCCAGTTTTCGGTACTGAATGCGTAAACGGTAACGAAAGGAATGTTGAATTTTTTTGCACTTTTCAGCAGATCCGAAATACGTTCTGCACCGGCTTTGTGACCGGCGGAGCGGGGAAGATTTCTGGCGGTTGCCCAGCGTCCGTTGCCGTCCATAATGATTGCTGTATGCTGTGGAATTTTGAGGTTGTTCATCATTCAAGTTCCTGGAGGGTTTCTGCATCAACGATTTTAAACTCTTCACAGTGCATGGATGGATCGGCACGGAAGGTAAGATCGTGATGATATTTTGCTTCAATATCTGACAGAAGATGAGAGTCTTCATTTTTCAGACGGGCGAGAATATCCGGATGCATGATGAGCCGGAACGGAACTTTTTTGTACTTGGAATTTTTTAAAAGTTCAGTCAGACGGCGTTGAATGGCAACGCTCATGCTTTCTGCTGACATGACGTGACCGGTTCCCCGACAATAGGGGCATGGATCGAAGATGGTACTTGCAAGGCTTTCGAGTTCACGCTGGCGGGTCATTTCCATAAGGCCGAATTTACTGATGGGGAGGACTTTGGTTTTTGCACGGTCTTCCTTGACAAATTTTTTCATGGCCTTGTAAATTTCTTCGCGGTCTTTCTGGGTACGCATATCTATGAAGTCAATGACGACGAGTCCGCCGACGTTACGCAGACGCAGCTGGCGGGCGATTTCTTCCGCCGCCTCCATATTGGTACGGAAAATAAGTTCGGGGTGTTCGATTTTTTTCTTGCCGCCGACTCTGCCGGAGTTTACGTCAATGGCAATGAGTGCTTCGGTTTCGTCGATACAGATATAACCGCCGGACGGCAGTGCGACTTCCCGACGCAGAAGCTGGGACAGTTGATTGTCAATATTGTAATATTCATAAATGGGATCTTTGCCGGTGTAATGTTTGACTTTTGCCCCCATACGCAGACCGCCGTGTTTGCGTAGCATTGAGTGAATTACAGAGTAGGCATTTTTGTCATCGACCACGATACCACCGATCTCTTCGGTCATAAAGTCGCGGGCTGTACGCAGGATGAGATCCGGCTCTTGATAAACACAGACCGGTGCTTCGCAGCGGCTGATTTTATCCTCAATACTGTCCCAGTAATCGAGCAGGATTTTGAGGTCGCGTTTGAAGAAAACAGCTTTTCTGCCTTCGCCGACGGTACGGCATATAAGACCTACACCTTCGGGGACTTCGAGGTCATTGAGAATTTTTTTCAGACGTTCGCGTTCGGTTTTGTCTTCGATTTTGGTTGAAAGTCCGATGTGTGCGGAGTAGGGGAGAATGACAAGGTATCTGCCGGCAATGGAAAGATTTGTTGAAACTCTGGCCCCTTTGGTGCCGATGGGGCCTTTGACGACCTGAACGAGCAGTTCGGTGCCGGGACGGAAATATTCAGGAATATTATTGACGGTGAATTTCCGTTTTTTGCGGTTTTTTGCGGCGGCAGTAATTTCTTCGAGTTTTTCCGAGCGTTTTGTATTGTTTTCCCGGTTTTTGACTTTGATAAGGTCATCCTGACGTTCAATGACGTCGTCGCTGCCGTCAATGATATCGGAGTAGTGCAGAAATGCGTTTTTTTCTGCACCGATATCGACAAAAGCGGCTTGCAGAGAGGGTTCGAGGTTGACGATTTTTCCGAGATAAATAGAGCCCAATTTCACATCGTCATTTTCACGTTCTGCAATATATTCCTCCAACTTGCCTCCTGCAAGCAGTGCGAAACGCCGTTCCAGTTTCTCACAGTTGAGAATGATTTGCTTGCGTGTAAGTTCCATAATGTAAAAAAATCCTTTGTTGTAAAAACATATTATTTTCAGCAAAATATACAACAATAAACGAAATATTCAAAGATAAATGAAAAAAATTACAAAAAAAACTTTAAATTGCGTCAAAAAATGCTATATTATGGAAATGTAATTTTGAAAAAATTTTTAATCGGAAGAAAATGTTATGCAAAGCATCAGAAATATTGCTATTATCGCTCATGTTGACCACGGCAAAACTACCCTGGTCGATCAGATCATGCGGCAGTCAAAGGTTTTTCGTGAACATCAGGAAGTAGTCGATTGCTTTCTTGATAATAACGATCTTGAACGTGAACGCGGTATCACTATTCTGTCAAAGAATATCAGTATCAAGTACAAAGGAACAAAAATCAATGTCATTGACACTCCCGGACACAGTGACTTCGGCGGTCAGGTCGAGCGTGTTTTGAAACTTGCCGACGGAGTTGTCCTGCTGGTCGATTCCGCTGAAGGTCCGATGCCGCAGACCCGTTTTGTTTTGAGCAAGGCTCTGCAGCTGAACCTGCAGCCGGTCGTCGTAATCAACAAAGTCGATAAGCCCGATGCACGTGTAAATGTCGTATGTGATAAAGTTTTTGACCTTTTTTGTGAACTTGATGCCAGCGAAGAACAGCTTGATTATCCGACTTTGTATGCTTCCGGCCGTGACGGTTGGGCTGTACGGGATTTGAATGATCCCCGTGAATCGCTTGAGCCTTTACTGGACGCCATTCTTGAATATGTTCAGCCGCCGCCCCGTCAGGATGGACCTTTGCAGATACAGGTGGCAACGCTTGATTATTCAGAATTTGTCGGACGTATCGGTATCGGCCGTGTTTACCGCGGCGATCTGGATATCCGCAAACCGCTTTCGGTAATCAAACGTGACGGCAAGGTAATGCCCGCCGCCATTAAACAGATATTCACATTTGAAGGACTCGGCAGAAAAGATACCGGTTTTGTGCCCTGCGGCGAATTGTGCGGTATCGTTGGTCTTGAAGGTATTGATATAAGTGATACAATCGCCGATGCCAATAATCCTGAAGCAATGCCTCCCATCGCTATTGATGAACCTACACTTTCAATGGTTTTCCGTATCAATGACTCTCCGTTTTACGGTCAGGAAGGCAAATATGTCAGCAGCCGTCATTTGAGAGAAAGACTTTTCAAAGAGACGGAAAAAGACGTCGCATTGAGAGTTGAGGAGATGAACGGAGATTCTTTCAAAGTTTCCGGACGCGGTGTGCTTCACCTTGCAATTCTGATTGAAACCATGCGTCGTGAAGGTTATGAACTTGCAGTCGCCAAACCGCAGGTCATTCAAAAGGAAATCGACGGCGTTGTCTGCGAACCTGTTGAAAGTCTGGTCGTCGATGTCCCCGATGAATATTCCGGCAGAATCATTGAACTTGCAGGAACAAGACACGGTGAAATGGTCAATATGGAGGCCAGAGGCGGCAGACAGCTTATTGAATTTACAATTCCGACCAAAGGTCTTATCGGTTTCAGAAGCAAGGCTCTGACTTTATCCGGCGGTGAAGCTATTGTCGCTCACCGTTTCCTTGAATACGCTCCCGACCGCGGACCTGTTCCCTCAAGAAATGTCGGTACGATGGTCAGTATGGCAGGCGGCAAAGCCGCAGCTTATGCCATTGACGGTTTGCAGGCACGCGGAACATTTTTTATTGATCCCAATGAAAACTGCTATGAAGGTATGATTGTAGGTGAACATTGCAAGGAAGACGACCTGGTTGTCAATGTTCAACGCGGAAAACAGTTGACCAATATGCGTGCATCCGGCAGTGACCGCAATCTTAAAATCATTCCCGCCCGCAAAATGTCACTTGAACAGGCTCTTGAGTATATTAACGACGACGAACTCGTTGAAATAACTCCGAAAAATATCCGTTTGCGTAAACTTTACCTTACAGAACTTGAACGCAGACGCAGCAACCGTTAACCCCCTTAACAAGAGGAGAAATATATGGAAGAAAAAAGAGAACATTTTGCGAGTTCAATCGGTTTTGTGCTTGCAATGGTAGGTTCAGCAGTCGGTCTCGGAAACATCTGGCGTTTTCCGTACATTACAGGCGTCAACGGCGGCGGTGCTTTTGTATTGGTTTATCTTTTGAGCATTTGCCTTGTCGGTATTCCGATTATGTTCTGCGAAATGGCTATCGGCAGAAAGACACAGAAAAATCCGTATGGTGCATTCGGTGCACTTGAGTGCGGCAGACGGTCAATTCTGCTTACCGCATTGACAATTATGGTATTTGTACTTTCGATACTGCTGCTGATTTCAGGCAAAGTTGCATTCGGCATACTTGCATTGCTGATATCAATACTTTTGTATTGGAAAGGTTTCAAACTGGTCGGATTTCTGCAGGTATTGAGCAGTGCTGTGATTCTTTCTTATTACAGTGTTGTCGGCGGTTGGGCGTTGGCTTATGTTTACAAATCATTTGCCGGTCAGCTGCATTATACGACCAAAGAGGCGGCGGGTGAAGTTTTCGGAGCGTTTATTTCCAATCCTTATGCGTCAGTCGGCTGTATGCTGATTTTTATGATATTGTGCGTTTTAATTCTGGTCGGCGGTGTCAAAAACG
>JAFVUZ010000240.1 GCA_017502435.1 Lentisphaeria bacterium | reverse complement strand
TCCCCTATATAAAAGCGGGTGGAACGCTAGGGAATGAGCAATCAAATCTTCCGCCGGATTAGCCACATCAGGGGTATGCCGTTCGTTGCTGTCGCAACTCACTATACCCCCGAACCCCCTCAATTTTTTTTATTATCAGTCAATGTTTAGTACAGAGCCAAATTGTATACGTTCCAGCCGCCGCAAAAAAATATATCATCTTTTGCAACTCATTCTTTGCATTTATCATTTTAAGTGGTATATTATCCGAAACTGTTGAATTATAACTCTTTTGCAAAGGATTTGCAATCATGCTCACCATTGATAAATTTTATGATGCCCGCAAAGTGCTTTCTTCCGTTTTGCGGCAGACACACCTCATCCACGCACCACGCTTCAGTATGGACGCCGAAGTCTATATCAAACCCGAAAATTTGCAGATAACAGGCTCTTTCAAAGTCCGCGGTGCTTATTACAAAATCGCAAAACTCTCCGACGAAGACAAAAAACGCGGCGTCGTCGCCTGCTCCGCCGGTAACCACGCTCAAGGTGTCGCCCTCGGTTCCCAGGCAAATAATATCAAAGCCAAAATCTTCGTCCCGAGTACCGCCCCCATCTCAAAAGTCGAAGCAACCAAACGATACGGTGCTGAAGTCGTCCTCGTTGACGGTATCTATGACGATGCATACGCCGCCGCCTGCGAAGAAGTCGAACGCACCGGTGCCGTTTTCGTCCACCCCTTCGACGACGAAGATATTATCGCCGGACAGGGAACTATCGGTCTCGAAATGCTCGAAGACCTCTCCTCCGCTGAAGCCGTCGTAATCCCCATCGGCGGCGGCGGTCTCGCTTCCGGTGTCGCAATGGCGGTCAAAACTCTCAACCCCGACTGCCTCGTTTTCGGCGTTCAAGCCGCCGGTGCACCCTCAATGAGCGACAGTTATCACGCCAATAAAATCATCTCCGGCAATATCGTCAAAACTTTCGCCGACGGTATCGCCGTAAAAAAACCCGGCTCACTTACTTATGAACTCTGCCGCAAATACCTCGACGATATCGTCACCGTCTCCGACGACGAAATCGCCGCCGCCATCTTAACACTCATCGAAGGCCAGAAACTTATCGCCGAAGGTGCAGGTGCAACCGGCCTCGCCGCCATCCTCGCACGTAAACTCCCCATCCACAGCAAAAAAACCATCTGCCTCGTCTCCGGCGGCAATATCGACGTCAATATCCTCTCCCGCGTAATCAACCGCGGCCTCGTCTCCAGCGGCAGAAAATCAGAACTCTCTATCGAACTCCTCGACCGCCCCGGCGAACTCACCCGCGTCTCCTCTATCATCTCCTCCCTCGGTGCAAACGTCGTCAGCGTCAACCACGCCAGAGGTAACATAAATAACGATATCAACGGCTGCTTCCTCCAAATCGCTATGGAAACCCGCGACTTCGCTCACCTCGACGAAATCCGTAACGCCCTCCGTAACGCAGGTTATGTCGTTGATGAAAAATGAGTGATTTTTCGGGGAGAAAAAACCTTTTGAGGAAAGGTTCTTTTCTCCCCGAACCCCTCTTTTTCCAAACCTTTTCAAGTTCGCTTTCAGCTTTTTGCTGACGCAAAAATCAGAAAGCGGGACTTAAAAAATTGAAAAAGATGTGTCGTGGATGAAAGAAATTTCAAAATATTAAAAAAACATGCAAATAGATTATTGTGTCACGCCTTGAATTTTTTGTGACAGCAAAAAAATCAAGGCGTAATATAAAAGTTTTTTGAAAAAGATGAGGGGGTGCGGGGGAGAAGAAAAAACTTTTTTTCAAAAAAGTTTTTCTCTTCTCCCCCGCATTACCGCAAAATTTTACAGAAAGGATTTTTTATGAAAAAAGAGATTATTGCAACTAAGGCTGCTCCGGCGGCTGTCGGACCGTATTCACAGGCGATTAAAGTTGGAGATGTATTGTACACATCTGGACAGATTGCATTGGATCCGGAGACGGGGGTTTTGGCACCTGCTGAGATTGGTGCACAAGCTGAGCGTGTTATGAAGAATCTTGCGGCTGTATTGGAGGCTGCCGGCTACACATTTGATGAAGTTGTAAAGACCACTTGTTTTCTGAGTGATATGTCATATTTTGCGGAATTCAATGCGATTTACGAAAAATATTTTGTATCCAAGCCTGCCCGCAGTTGTGTTGCTGCTGCTTCACTTCCCAAAGGTGCATTAGTTGAAGTTGAATTGATTGCGGTCCACTGATATTATGAATATCAAAAGCAACATACTTGAAACAATCGGGCACACTCCGCTGGTACGGATAAACAAACTCAACAAGTCAAAAGCAAATCTTTTTGCGAAAGTTGAATTTTTCAATCCCGGCGGTTCTGTCAAAGACCGTGTCGGAATTGCGATGATTGAGGATGCCGAAGCAAAAGGCCTGCTGAAACCCGGTGCTGTCATAATCGAACCCACCAGCGGCAATACCGGCGTCGGTCTTGCGATTGCCGCCGCAGTCAAAGGTTACAAACTGATTCTGACAATGCCCGATTCAATGAGCATGGAACGCCGTCTGCTGCTCGGTGCCTACGGTGCAGAAATCGTTCTCACCCCCGGTGCCGAAGGTATGGCAGGCTCAATCGCCAAAGCCGTCGAACTGCAAAAACAAAATCCCGGTTCATGGATACCTCAACAGTTTGAAAACTTCGCAAACCCCGCAGTCCATGAAATCACAACCGGCGAAGAAATCCGGAACGATCTCGACGGCAAAGTCGATGCATTCGTCGCAGGTGTCGGTACCGGCGGTACAATTTCAGGCGTCGCCAAATGCCTCAAAAAATATAACCCCGATATCAAAATCATCGCCGTCGAACCCGACGAAAGCCCCGTCCTCTCCGGCGGTCAGCCCGGCCCGCATAAACTACAGGGAATCGGTGCAAACTTTATCCCCAAAGTCACCGCAACCGAACTCTTCGACCAAATTATCCAGGTCTCAGCTGATGATGCAGGCAACACCGCCCGGGAACTCGGCAAACAGGAGGGTATCCTCGTCGGCATCTCCTCCGGTGCCGCACTCTACGCCGCACTCCAAATCGCCGATAAACCCGAATTCAACGGCAAAAATATAGTAGTCCTCCTCCCCGATACCGGAGAACGCTATCTTTCAACATGGCTGTTTAAAAAATGAGTTTTTCGGGGAGGGAAAACCTTGTTGAAACAAGTTTCTTCCCTCCCCGAACCCCACCCTTTACAAAAACTTTTGTGTTCGCTTCAGATTTTTTGCTGGAGCAAAAACTCAGAAGCGTTACTCAAAAATTTGTAAACGGCAAAGTCCGGGAAAGATAAAATGTTTTAAAAATACGCTTTTGAAATTTATGAAATAAATGAAAAAGCGTATTTTGATAAAAGTTTTTTGAAAAAGATGAGGGGGTGCGGGGGAGAAGAAAAAACTTTTTTTCAAAAAAGTTTTTCTCTTCTCCCCCGCATTACCACACAATTTTACAGAAAGGATTTTTTATGAGTAAAAAGTCATTTTTGGACAGATTTACGGAGAAAGCGGAAGCTTTGGATCCGGGGAGTCGTCAGGCGTATATTTTACGGTTGGCGAGGGAGCGTGGATTTTTTGAGACGGTATTCAACTCTATTGAGGAGGGTATTTTAATAGTTGACCGCAAGCTGCACATAAAGTATTGCAATCAGGCGGCGGTCAATCTGCTGGGTTTACCTGCTGATATGCATGAGGTACGGTTGTCGCAATTTTTGCGTGGGGTGAACTGGCGGCGGATATTGGACAATGATGCGGACGAGTGGCTGCGAGTATCCCGTCAGGAGTTGGAGATAAGTTATCCGGAGCAGAGGTTTGTGCAATTTTGTCTGGTTCCGCTGGAAGAGGATGCGAAGATGGCGGCGGTAGTTATACATGACGTCACGAAGGAGCGGACGGAGACGATGCATGATTTCAAAAATGAGACGAACAAGCAGATAGCGATGCTGGCTGGTTCGGTGGCACATGAGATCGGCAATCCCTTGAACAGTTTGTATTTGAATTTGCAGTTGCTGGAAAAGGGAGCGGAAGATCCGGGTTATCTGGCGGACAGTGAAGCAAAAGAGATGATTGAGTGCTGCCGTGCGGAAGTTGAACGTCTGGACAGTATAATCACGCAGTTTCTGGGGGCGATACGTCCGGGAGAAGGGCAGTTCACGCAGGTATTTGTGGACAAAATATTGATTGAGACGTTGAATTTTATGCGTCGTGAAATTGAACAGCGTAATGTGGAACTCAAGTGTGAATTTCCGGAAAATGTGCCGCATATAATGGGCAATGTGACACAGTTGAAACAGTTGTTTTACAATATAATCAAGAATGCATTGCAGGCAACAGTTGACGGCGGCAGTCTGGTATTGAAAATATCATGCGACAGAGATTATCTGCTGGTGGAGTGTGCAGATTCCGGACGCGGTATCGAAGCATCTGAAATCGGCAGGATTTTCCAGCCGTTCCAGAGTTTCAAAGCCAACGGCAATGGTTTGGGCATGGTGATAGTTGAACGTATCGTGCGAGAACACGGAGCGGAATTGGGAGTTGATTCGCAGCCGGGGCTCGGTACGATTATTTCGATCAGGTTCCGCCGCAGACCGCGTCAGCTGCGTGTATTGCCTGAATAAAACCGTCTTGATTCATCCGATATGGAAATAGACAAATCCCATCTCCTGCAGACGCTGTGGATTATACTGATTTCTACCGTCAAAAATCACAGGATTTTTCATTAAATCCTTCATCCGTTCAAAGTCGGGACGGCGGAATTCGTTCCATTCAGTCAACAACAGCAGACAGTCGGCATTTTTCAATGCATCGTATGAATTGGCGGCATACTCAATGCGGTTTTGGAAGTGAATTTTTGCCGTATCCATGGCTTTGGGGTCGAATGCACATATTTCTGCACCGGCATCCAGAAGTTCATTGATAATGGTAATTGACGGAGCTTCCCGCATATCGTCAGTTTTGGGTTTGAAAGCAAGCCCCCAGACTGCGATTTTCAAACCGTTCAAATTATTGAAATACTTTCTGATTTTTTCAACAAAAACGAGCCGCTGCTTCTGATTTACAGCATCAGCAGCTTTGATTACGGACATTTCGCAGCCGTTTTCGGAACCGGTACGGATGAGAGCCTTGACATCTTTCGGAAAACAGCTGCCGCCGTAACCGAGACCGGGGAAAAGGAATTTATTACCGATACGGGAGTCAGTTGACATTCCGACCCGTACCATTTCGGCGTCAGCACCGACTTTTTCGCAAAGGTTGGCAATTTCATTCATAAAAGAAATTTTGGCAGCAAGGAATGAATTTGAGGCATATTTTGTCATTTCAGCAGATTTGACATCCATCACGATAATTTTGTTGCCGGTACGGAAAAAAGGAGCATAAATCTCCTGCATTATCAAAGTTGCACGGCTGGAATTGGAGCCGATCACAACGCGGTCGGGATAGAGAAAATCATCAACTGCATTACCCTGTTTCAGAAATTCCGGATTGGAAACAACATCAAATTCATGATCTGTGTACTGTCTGACAAGTTCTGCAACTTTATCTGCAGTGCCGACGGGAACGGTAGATTTGTCAACGATAACTTTGTAACCGTTCATGGCCTGTGCGATCTCTTTTGCCACATTCAGAACATACTGCAAATCGCATGAGCCGTCATCACCCTGCGGAGTTCCGACTGCAATGAAACATACTTCTGAACGTTTTACAGCCTCTGCGAGGTCAGTCGAAAATTCCAGACGTTTTTCTTTGCTGTTGGACTTTACAAGCTCCTCAAGTCCCGGTTCATAAATAGGAATTATACCGTTCTGCAAATCTCTGATTTTTGCCGCATTATTATCCACACAGACAACATTGTTGCCCATATCCGCAAGGCACGCCCCTGCGACCAATCCGACATAGCCGGTTCCGATAACTGTCATCCGCATAATAAAATTCCTTGTTTTTGTATTTTACATCTTTTGCAGATAAGATAACTGTTTTAATGAAAAATGCAAATCAAAATATACATTTGATTTGAAAATATAAAAACACCCTGTAAATTATTATACAGAAAATTAAAGAATTTGAAATAAGTTTCTTTAAGAAACAATAATAATAGAGTTAATTATGAGTGCTTTGACAATAAAAATTTTTCCGTTATGTGCGGTATTGATTTCAATATTTGCGTATTTTTTACCTGAAACGCTTTCACCGTACGGTTTTATGATAATTCCGCTGCTGGGAATCATTATGGCGGGAATGGGAGCAACTCTGTCGGTCGGAGATTTTGTGAATGCGTCCAAAAATCCGCGGGCACTGGCAATCGGAATGGTTCTGCAGTTTTTGCTTATGCCGCTGATTGCATTTGCAGTCGGCCATCTGCTGAAACTGCCGCAGGAGCAATTTATCGGAGTGGTGATGGTCGGCACTGTTGCAGGCGGAACTGCTTCAAATGTAATAACTTATCTTGCCGGCGGCAATGTTGCATTATCAATTACCATGACTGCCTGTTCAACGGCGGCTGGAGTTATTATGACACCGCTTCTGTCATGGCTGTATCTTGGCAAAACAGTTCATGTTCCTGTAATTGCCATGTTTCAAAGCATATTATTTGTAGTGGCACTGCCGGTTGCTTCCGGACTGCTTATAAACCGTATTTTCCGCAAGAACGCAGAAATTCTGAACAAAGTCTGTCCGGTTATTTCCGTAACCGGAATCGTTCTGGTCATAGGAATAATAATGTCGCTCAATGTAAATAACCTCAAACAATGCGGAATGAGCGTGCTGGCGGCAGTTATACTGCACAATCTTATCGGTATGACAGCTGGATATTATCTGGCGAAACTTTTCAAGTGCAACCGTCAGACTGCCATTACGATTGCGATTGAAGTCGGGATGCAGAATTCAGGTCTGGCGGCAGCATTGTCGAAGCAGTTTTTCGGCGTTGCGTCAGCATTACCGGGAGCAATTTTCAGTGTATGGCACAATATTTCCGGAGCAATTTTCGCCTCATTTGCCAAAAAACAACTTGTGTCAAAAGAAAGATTGAATCTGCTGATACTCGGCAAAGGTATTTCCGGCAACGGTGCAAAAGAACTTGCCGACATACTTGAATACAACTCTGAATTTGCCAATGACGGTGATGAACCTGACTGGAAAAAATTTGATCTCTGCGTAACAAGTCCCGGTTTTGCCATGGATTCGCCGCTTATCAAAGCGGCACGGGAACACGGCTTGAAAATCATCTCCGAAATGGAATTCGGCTTTCTGCATTTCAAAGGCAGAATACTCGCCATAACCGGAACCAACGGCAAAACAACAACAACTGAACTTACCTGTGCATTGCTGAAAAGTGCCGGAGTTGAAAGTGCCTGTGCGGGCAATATCGGACTGCCGTTGAGTTCACTTGCCTCTTCCGTACTGCGTGGGGAATTGCCGGAAGAGACGGTTGCAGTGCTTGAAGTCAGTTCATTTCAGCTGGAACATATCGAAAAATTTTCACCGTATGCAAGCTGTTTCACCAATCTGGCAAGCGACCATCTCAACCGCTACAACGATTCACTTGAAGAGTATAAACAGACCAAAATGCGGATTTTCAACGGTGTTGACAAAAAACGGTGTTTTTTCGGGAGTTCAATGCCGGAGAAAACACCTTCAGCAATCAGAATTGACGGTGAAAAAATCTATCTGAATTCCGTTCTGCTCGCAGATTATTCTGAATGCAGACTGCGTGGCATTCACAATCTGCAGAATCTTGAATGTGCATTAAATCTGACATCTGCATTGCTTTCACCCGCACAAATGCAGAGTCCGGAATTTATTGCCGCCATGAAAAATTTTCAAAGCGGCAGACACCGCATCGAAGAGTTTTTCATCGAACACGACGGCAAAAAAATCCTCTGCGTGAATGATTCAAAAGCAACCAATCCGCACAGCGTTGCCGCCGCCTGCAAATCTTTCGGACCGCCGCAGGCAAAATTGCGTATCATTCTCGGCGGATTGGACAAAGACATGGACTTTTCAGAACTGCTTCCATGCGTACCTTATTTTGCCAAATGCTACCTCATCGGAGAAGCAGAGGACAAAATCGCCGCCGTCCTCGGCCACCATGTAAAATGTCAGAAATTCGGCAGAGATTTCCAACTCTGCTGTCAGACTGCAAAAAATGAAGCCGCAGACACCGATATCATTATTCTTTCACCCGCCTGTGCCAGTATGGATATGTTCCGCAATTATGCCGAGCGGGGCGACAGATTCAAAGAATATATGCAGCAGTCACAATAAAGTTGATTTTTGCAGAAAAAAACTTGAAAAAAACTGTTTTTTGTGATAAAGTACCAAAATAGTAAATTTTATCGTATCTCAATGTTTATAAGAGGTTTATCATGAAATACTTATTGATTTTTTCACTGTTTTTTGCCGCCGCCGCATTCGCCGCAAATGAAACCAAAGGTACAATTACTGCAGGAGTTTTGAATGTACGCGTCAAGCCATCTGCCAAATCAGATGCAATTCTGCAGCTCAAACGCGGCGATGAAGTCGTTGTTATTGAACAGGGCAAAGAGTGGACCGCCATCCGTCCGCCGGAAAATTCCTCCCTCTATATCTCATCCGCTCTGATAGTTGAAGGCAAACTCAAATCTGCCGCCAATCTGCGTTCCGGTCCGGGCGTGAACTTTCAGAGTCTCGGCATTCTGCCCAAAGGCACACCCGTAACCGTTCTGGCAGACAAAAATTCATGGAGCCGTATCGGTGTTCCCGAAGCCGCAATCAAATGCTACATCGCCAGTGCGTATGTCAAAGTTGCCGCACCTCCCGCTCCCGACAAAGAAACTCCAGGGAAGAAAACTCCTGCCGTCACTGAAAAACCGGTAATCAAAAAAGGCGATATCGTCTCCTTTGATAATGACAATTTCCGCGAACTCCAAAAAGGCTACCTCAAAGGTTCCGCCAGAAATATCACCGTCGAAGGTATTCTTGAAGGTCCTGCACAGTCTTCTTTCGGCAATACTTATATCCTGCACGCAGGCAAAAAAGACTATCACGTTGCGGGGATTATCCCCGGAAATATTGATATTACCAAAAAAGTTCAAATCAATGGAATTTCAAACATCATTCCCGGCTGGGATTCTCCCGTGCTTGAAATCAGAAAAATTTCGCAAAAATAATCCTTTTCTCTACAATTTTTTTGAAAAAACAGCGTTTTGAAAATGATGGTATGATTGTGTACTTACAACTTATGTGAATATAAAAAAACAGGAGAAAAGCAATGTTTTCTATCAAAAACAGTGGTAATTTACTGCTTGCAGGAGTGCTCTGCACTATGTTTCTGACTGCCGGATGCGGCAAGAAAAAATCCAGAAAAGTCGAATCCAGAGCGGTACGCGTATCCGTTCAAAAACTCGAACAGCGTATTTTCAAACGTCAGATTCCCGTTCAGGGAACTGTCGAGCCTGTCGAATGTGCAGCAATTTCCGCAAAAATCGGCGGAACCGTGGAGATGTTCAAAGTCAGTTCCGGCGACAAAATCAAAAAAGGCGACGTCCTTTTCGGTATCGACCGCCAGATTTTGAAAAATCAGGTCACAATGCGTGAAGACGATATCAAAGTCAAACAGGCCGAACTCGCTATCGCCAAAGCCGCCAAAGAAAGTGCTTCACTCTCCGAACACAAAGCCGTCCTCGACTTTGAACGTGCAAAAAAACTGCTGAAATCACGTGCCATCAGCCGCTCCGATTTCGATACTTACGAAACCGATTACAAAAAAGCAAAAACTGATATTCAGGGTGCAATCGCCGCCATCGCCAATGCAGAAGCCCAGCTCAAACAGGCCGAAAGCAATCTCATCATTGCCCGCAAAAATCTCGACGACTCCGTCCAGCGTGCCCCCTTTGACAGCGTTGTTACTGATACTTATGTCGAAGAAAATGAATACGTTTCCGGCGGTCAGAAAATTCTTTATCTGGAAAATCCCGATAATCTTGAAGTCGTATGCTACATCAGTGCCGTTTATTATGATGATGTCAAAGAAAATGTCACTGCAGTCGAATTTTTTAACGGCAGCAAAAAAGTAGGCGAAGGCAAAATCACCTTCAAAGCCCCCTCCATCGACTCCGCCAGCCGTACCTTCAAAATCAAAGCCGCAGTTCCCAAAAACGTTCACCTCGTCTCCGGCAATCTCTGCAACCTCAATATCATTTTTGAAGCCAAAAAGGCTTACGGTCTGCCCTCTGATGCAATTCTGCTGCGTGCCAACAACCGCCGTATCGTTTATGCAACAGACGAAAATAATATCGCCAAAAGTTTTGACGTTACTCCCGGTATCGTTGACGGCAAATACAGTGAAATCCTCAACGCAGAAAAAATCCTCAATGAAGAATTTGTTGTTGTCGGTCAGAACTTTGTCAATGCCGGTGCTTTGCTGCAAATCATCAACCACAAATAAGCGGAGGGCTCTCAGATGTTTTTAAGCAGATGGTCAGTACGCCGTCCGATTGCGATGACGGCTTTTATTATCATTCTCATCATGCTCGGTGCTTTTTTTTATCCCAAAATAAGCATCGACCTGCTCCCGAATATGGAGATCCCCGTCGTCCTCGTCCGCTGTGAATATCAAGGTGCAAGTCCGACTGAAATCGAAGCAGAAATCATCAAACGTATCGAAGATGCAGTTTCATCACTCGACGGTATCAAACACGTTACAAGTATGGCAATGGAAGATGCCGCCCATGTCAGTCTGGAATTCAATATGGGAATCAATGTCGATGTCGCCGCAACCGACATCCGTGAAGCCCTCAACCGTATCCGCGAAGACCTGCCCGACGGTGCCAAAGAACCTACCATCCGTAAAATTGATACCAATGCGACTTCCGTCGTCCATATTTTCCTCATAGGTGACAGAACGCAGGATGATCTTTATGACTATGCGGATGACAGTATTGCGGATAAATTTTCATCCGTTCCCGGTGTCGGTGAAGTCCGCGTTTACGGTGCAAATGAAATGCAGATCCATATTCTGCTCGACCGTGCCAAACTTACTGCAATGAACATCACCGTCAATGATATTGTGAAAAAACTTCAGTCCAACAACGTCCGTAAACCGCTCGGCCGTATCCAGATAGACCGAAATGAGAAAAACGTTACTTTTGACGGCGATTTCAAAAATTTTGAAGAAGTCCGTTCCCTCGAAATCGGCAAATCCGGCAACAAACGTGTCTATCTGCGTGACGTCGCCGAAATCAAACTTATGAGCCGCGAGGTCCGCAGTAAATCTTTCGTCAACGGCAAGCCAGCCGCCCGCTTCAATATCGTCAAAAAAGGCGAAGCCAATGCTATCGAAGTTATCAACGGCATCCGTGCCAAATTCAATCAGATGAAAAACAACGGCGAACTTCCCAGCGGTATGGAACTGGTATGGTTCCATGACTCCGGCGAATTTATTCAGGCATCAGTTGATGATGCATGGAGCAGTATCATCGTCGGTATCATTCTGACTGCTGTTCTGCTGTTTTTGTTCCTGCACGAGCCGAGATCGACTTTTATCGTTATGGTCTCCATGCCGATTTCAGTTATTGTCACCTTTGCTGCGATGTATTATCTTGGTTATTCATTCAACATCATGACACTGCTTTCTCTCGGATGTTCCGTCGGTGTGCTGGTTACAAACTCCATCGTGGTTATTGAAAACATCTTCAAACATGTCGACCGCGGCGAAAATATCAAAGATGCCGCTGAACACGGAACCGGCGAAGTTATTGCCGCTGTTTCCGCCAGTGCTCTGACCAACGTCGTTGTGTTTGTGCCGGTTATGATGATGACCACCCGTATAGGCAGTATGATGATCCCCTTTGCCGGAGTCATGGTCGGAGCAACACTGGTTTCATTGTTTATCAG
The DNA here is from genome assembly GCA_017502435.1 of Lentisphaeria bacterium. Lineage (GTDB taxonomy): Bacteria > Verrucomicrobiota > Lentisphaeria > Victivallales > Victivallaceae > RGIG5270. The sequence goes on along the minus strand of JAFVUZ010000240.1, from coordinate 2,556 downwards.
TTTCACTCTGACACCTATTCTGTCATGCGTACTGCTGAAGCCCAAAAAGAAAAAAGAAGGCAAAGTTTCACTGCTCAATAAATTTTTCCGTCCGTGGGATGCCGGTTATGACTGGCTCTGCGAAAAATTCAATAAAAGTATTGAATGGACTGCACATCATGCAAAACTGCTGCTGGTCTGTGTGGTTATCGGCAGTGCCGCAGTCTGTGTTTTTGTTATTCCGCAGGTCGGTCTGTCATTCCTGCCCTTCTGCGACCAGGGCGAAATCCGTATCAAATTTGAATTCCCTTCAAATTACAACCTCGCAACCACTGAAAAACTGGTTCAGGAAGCCGTCTCCCGCCTGCAGAAATACGACTTTATCAAAGGTATGTCAGTCAATATAGGTAACGCCAACGGCGGTTCCGGTCAGGTATCTGCAGCTGTTTATCTCGGTCAGATCACCATCAAAACTACAAAAAAAATGGAACGCAAAGAGACGATTTGGGAGTTGCAGGATATGCTGCGTAAGGAACTTGCCTACCTTGACGGCTGTCGTGTAACTTTGACGATTCCGGCAACTTTCGGCGGCAGCGGTGCGGAAATCCGCTGCGTTATCAACGGTCCCGACCTCGAAGTTCTGGAAGAGGCAGAACAAAAAATCATGGAACATCTGCCCGCCAAAGGCATTACCCGCGACCTTGACTCCAGCCGCCGTGAACGCAAACCAAATATCAATATCCGTCCCAACCGTACAGTTCTGCAGAACCTCGGATTGTCAGCCGACGAATTGTATCAATATATGCTCGGTACTCTTGACGGTATTGAAGTCGGTGACTTCCGTGCCGGCAACAGAACATTTGATATGCGTCTCAAAAATAAAAAAGAATACGGTATGGAGCAGATTTATCAGATCGCTCCCGCGCTCAAAGACGATAAACCCCTCGGTACTGAAACTCTGGCGGATATCAAAGAAGACGCACGCCCCGTCGTCATCAACCGCTACGACAAAGTCCGTACCATGTGGCTCTATGCCAATACCGCTCCCGGAATGGCACTCGGGCCGGTTTCAGCCGAAATCGGCAAAATGGCACGCGAAGCATTGCCTCCCGGCTACGGTGTGCGTATGAGCGGCAGTGTGGAACTTATGAATGACACAGCCAGAGAGTTTCTGCAAGTCATCATGCTTGCGGCAATTCTTACCTATTTGCTGATTGCCGCGATTATGGAATCATGGACACGTCCATTCCTTATCATGTTCACCGTGCCGCTGGGCTTTATCGGTATGTATATTACCTTGTATCTGACAGGTATGTCAATGTCCATGATGGGACTTCTCGGCGGGGTTATGATGATCGGCATCGTGGTCAACAACGCAATTCTGATCATGGACGAATGCAAAAACCTTACCGATCAGGGCTATTCCCCGCACAAAGCAATGATTATGGCAACAGAATCCAAATTCCGTCCGATTGTGATGACCAGTATTGCCTCTGTTGCAGGTATGCTGCCGATGGCACTCGGAAGCGGTCTTGGTTCTGAACTCCGTGTCAGCTGCGGTATGGGTGTGGTCGGCGGACTTATTTTTGCCTCGCTGCTGACATTGTATGTTATTCCTGCGATGTACTTCGTATTTGTAAAAGATAAAAAAGTTCAACAAGATTGATTTATGAATTCTGGAAATTACTCAAAGACAGATTTGATTGGTCTCCTGTCAGCAATGGGGCTGACAGGAAAAGAGACAATTATCGTACACTCTTCAATGAAAAGTATCGGTCCGGTCGATGGCGGAGCAGATACAGTGCTGGATGCACTGAGTGAATTTTTCCGTGACGGACTGCTGGTTTTGCCTGCATTCAGCTATGCTACGGTGACATTTAACAACAATCCGCATTTTTACAGTGCCGGCACTCCTTCCTGTGTGGGAATACTGCCCGAACTTTTCCGTCAGCGTCCGGGAGTAAAACGGTCTCTGCACCCGACTCATTCGCTTGCGGCATTGGGCAAAGATGCGGCGGAATTTGTTGCCGGACATCAGTACTGCCATTCAAGTTTCAGTGCAAAGAGTCCGTTCAAGAAACTGCTTGACCGCAAAGGCAAGGTTCTGCTTATCGGCGTAAATCTGAACCGTGCAACTATAATCCATGCGATTCAGGAATGGGCAGATTTGCCGATACTTTCCAAAGAGCCGCAAATTTTCACAGTTACAGATGTTGACGGAACTTCTTATGAAATCAGAAATCATTATCATCTGGGTTGCCAATGGGAATTTTTCCCGCGGGCACTGCCGATGCTCATGAAACAGAATGCGATTGAAAAAGTCAAATTCGGCGATGCAGAATCATTGCTGATGGATATAGAAAAAACCACTGCCATTCTGGATGCAGTTCTGCGTAAAGACCGCCATTTTTTCCGCAATCCTGAATGTCCTGAAGCAATGCAGATGCCGTAATTTTACATGGTTCTATACTGAGAACCTTAACTTATTTTTTATTACAAGGGGGCTTACGCCGCCCCCTTGTATCCCCGGCGCCGGGTACGACCCGGTGCGATATTACGCTGACGCGTGAGTGTCAT
>JAFVUZ010000239.1 GCA_017502435.1 Lentisphaeria bacterium | reverse complement strand
TCCATGCATTAACACAATGCTTTTACTAAAAGTTCTTAAGCAATGTTCCATTCCCAATGATGTAAGAAAACCATTATCAGAAGATGTTAAAAAAATTATTTCTCAAACATTAAATGTCAAACATTCGCCCTCAGCTATGTTTTATTGGATAGCTATGTTGTTGCATATCGATTACGATTCAAACATCTCATTTGTTAAAAGTTTTGCACAAAAGTATGTAGAATACGATGATAAAAAGTTATTATTATTTTCAGAGGACAAATGGGATTACGATCGCCAATACCGTCCCAGTATGCGAAATGGATTCAAGATCTATAACATCGATATAAAATGAGAAAATATGAAGAAATAACCACATTCCCATTCACCAATAACTATCGGAGGGCGCAGCTGACAATGAATAAGAAATCAAAGCACATATTTTCATTGCTGTTGTTGCTGCTTATTACCGGTATTCTCTCCATCTGCGGATGTGCCAGCAGCAAAACCGGACCGCTTTTTGTGAGTAACGAAATCGTCTCGCTCGGCTGGCGATTCAATGGTCTTACCGATAACATTCCCGGACCTGATCCTGAAACTTGTGTTTTAATCGGTTTACCGCTTTGGCATGATTGGGATGCAAAGATAAATGGAGTGGCGTTTGCACCGCTGTATCTGGGGGTGGATCAAGTCAATGGAGCCGCTCTTGCTTGTGTTGGATTTACAGATGATGTCAATGGTGTGCAGATCGGAATTCTGGGTGCTGCGGGCAATATCAATGGTGTAATCATTGCTCCGTTTTCATTTGTCGGACGCGGTGATTGTATGCAGATATCATTGATTGCACACAATGGAATTGGCCGGGGTTCAGGGAGAGTATTGGGACAAATCGCTTTGTGGAACAATGTTGACAGCAGTTCCGGGGTCGCTCCGATAATGCAAATAGGAGTGGTCAATTCAACAAGCTGCCGCAGTTCCGGGTCCAGTATGACTTTTCAAATCGGAGTCGTCAACTGCGAAGCGATGACTTCGGATTGCAAAAGCAACAAAAAGCTCCAATTCGGTTTGGTCAATGTGTATAACGCAGAGGATGGGAAAAAACAGCCTGATGCTAAAATCATTCAAATCGGGTTGCTGAACTTCCGGAATGGTTCATTTTGTCCGATCGCGTATTGGTAAACAGCAATTTGGTACGATATGAAAAGAAAAGCCGCAAATATGGTGAAGTTAAAAAATTTATTTCAAGCCCTTTTGCTTGTCCTGCTGTTTGTTCTGCCCGGCTGCCGCAGGTTTGAATACCGGACCGTACTGCCGGAGAATCCACAAATGAAGTATTTGCTTTTCCCGGTAGAATCGTATCAAAACACCTTGAATCGGGCAATCATAGTTTCCGGCGAAGAACTTTATTCCAAAGGTGAAATTTCCTATTATGCCGGAGATAATGAAGTATGGGCTGAAAAATCCAACTTTACTCTTGTGCCGGGGGCGCAGCAACTTGACCGGATCAATCAGCTCAATGCCGAAATCGTCAAATGGGCAAAAAACACCGATTACAGACGCATAGAGTTCGCAAAAGCAAATGATTGTCTTGAACTTGTTATTGTGTATAAAAACGGCAGAAAAGTTTGTTACCGGTACAAGGTTTCCGGGGCGCACACCGTAAGTACCGCTGAACTTGGCACAGAGAAATTTTTCTGAACGCCTTTCATTATCTGCGGCGTTGCGTCTGCCAGGATGAATGGATCTGTGTTTGAATACCGAATTGAGTCAGCTTGTCAGAAAGAGCTTCGGCTTCTTTAAGTGCTTTTCTTTTGCTGCCGACAAAACGGCTTGTCAGGATCGGAAACATCG
>JAFVUZ010000238.1 GCA_017502435.1 Lentisphaeria bacterium | reverse complement strand
CCTTTTTTTAGGGAATGAGCAATCAAATCTTCCGCCGGATTAGCCACATCAGGGGTATGCCGTTCGTTGCTGTCGCAACTCACTATACCCCCGAACCCCCTCAATTTTTTTTATTATCAGTCAATGTTTAGTACAGAGCCTATTTTTTTAAATCTTGTATTTTTCTGAGTTATCTTTCACGGTGCATATAATCATTCTGCAGCATGATGCCTGTGCCTTTGGCAACGGCATTGAGGGGTTCTTCGGCAACGTTTGCGTTCAAACCGGTTTCTTCAGTGAGCAGACGGTCGAGACCGGTCAGCAAAGCACCGCCGCCTGCGAGCATGATACCGCGGTCGATAAGATCGGCGGCGAGGTCGGGCGGACAGAGTTCGAGAGTTCCGTTGACAGCTTCAATGATGGAAGTGACCGGTTCCTGAAGGGCGTTGCGGACTTCTTTGGCAGAAATTTTTACAGTTTTCGGGAATCTGGAAACAATGTCAAGTCCTTTAACCTCAAGAGTTTCTTCATCTTTTACAGGATAAGCACTGCCGATTTTGATTTTGATATTTTCAGCTGTAAGTTCACCGATCATGAGGTTGTAGAATTTTTTCATGTGGGTTATGATGGCGAGATCGAGTTCATCGCCTCCGACGCGGACGCTTTTGGCACTGACGATACCGGAAAGGGAGATGACTGCGACTTCGGTTGTCCCGCCGCCGATATCAACGATCATATTGCCTGCGGGGTCAAGTACGGGGAGGCCGACACCGACAGCAGCGGCCATGGGTTCTTCGACGAGTTTGACGCATCCTGCACCTGCGTGTTTGGCACTGTCAATGACGGCACGTTTTTCGACTTCAGTGATACCGGAAGGAACGGCGATGAGGATATAAGGAGCGAGGATCTGCTGTCTCCAGGGGACAAGTTTGATAGCTTTTTTAATAAAGGCACTGAGGAGAGCTTCAGTTACGGAGAAGTCGGCAATGACGCCGCGTTTCATGGGGCGGATAGCTTCGACATTGATAGGAGTTTTGCCGAGCATTCGTTTTGCTTCTTCACCGACAGCCATGACTTCTCTGGTTGTTTTGTTGATAGCGACGACAGAAGGTTCATTGAGAACGATTCCTTTGTCTCTGACAAAAACGAGACAGTTTGCAGTACCGAGGTCTATGCCGATATCGGCAGACATTATTTTAGTAAGTTTTTGAGAGAGCATGAGCAAAATCCTTATATTAAAAAAATAAACTTGACATATTATATAGGCATTTTATGTAAATTTCAAATGAAAAATGCAAGAAAAACCAAAAAAATGCTGAAAAATCATAAAAAAATGAAAAAAAATAAAAAAAAGGTTTGCATTTTTTAAAAGCTATGTTATATTAAGTAACATATTGAACATGGGGTATTAGCTCAGTTGGCTAGAGCACCACACTGGCAGTGTGGGGGTCAAGGATTCGAGTTCCTTATACTCCACCATGATTTTCCAAGCCGCTTTTCAAGCGGCTTTTTTTTGTGCCTTGAAAAGGCACAAAAACTGCTCCGCAGGGAAAATCATGCCCTCCATAGCTTTAGCGACGGAGGGCAATCACGCCAAGAAAACAGGAAAGGCTCAACAGAT
>JAFVUZ010000020.1 GCA_017502435.1 Lentisphaeria bacterium | reverse complement strand
TCCCCTATATAAAAGCGGGTGGAACGCTAGGGAATGAGCAATCAAATCTTCCGCCGGATTAGCCACATCAGGGGTATGCCGTTCGTTGCTGTCGCAACTCACTATACCCCCGAACCCCCTCAATTTTTTTTATTATCAGTCTACGTTTAGTACACAGCGTTTTTTTTATAATTGTGTACAAAGATTTTTGGGCAGTCGCAGTGTTTCTGTTACGGGGAGTTGCAGGCAGTATTATAAACTTCCTGTTATATTTCTTCAAGATGGCGGTAGAGAAGAGAGTATCGTATTTGCTGTTTGTTTGAGTGGACGGCATGATTTACTGATTTTTCACTGCCGATGAGGATCAGGAGTTTTTTTGCACGGGTCATTCCGGTATAGAGGAGATTTCTCTGCTGCATGACATAATGCTGACCGGTCAGGAGCATGATTACAGTTTTAAATTCACTGCCCTGTGATTTGTGAACAGTGATGGCATATGCGTGCATTATCTGGTCTGCTTCATCGAAATTGTATTCAACAAGATTGCCGTCATCGAAGCGGATAGTGAATATTTTTTTTGCTGTATTTATGGCAAAAATTTTGCCCATATCACCGTTGAAGACGTTTTTGTCATAATTGTTGGAACATTGCATGACTTTGTCATGGAGTTTGAAAAGTCTTTCGCCGCTCTGGAATGAAGGTTTATCTCCGGGGTTGAGGATTTTCTGCAGATATTCATTGAGCAGTACGCCGCCGCAGCTGCCGCGGTTCATCGGAGTAAGTATCTGAACGTCGTCAACCGGATGAAAATTAAACTTTTGCGGAATGCGTTCCAGTAGGATTTTCTGCAGAATTGATTGGATTACTTCCGGGTCTTCCTGTGTTATCCAGTAAAAGTCGCTGTCTTTGGTTTTGTCTGCCGGAGGCGGAATGAGAGTCGTGCCGCGGTTGACTTTGTGTGCTGTTTCAATGATCTGACTGCCGGAGCCCTGACGGAAAATTCTGGTCAGATGGGTATTTTCAAAATATTTGCAGCGGAGAAAGTCGGCAAGGACTGTTCCCGGCCCGACTGAAGGCAGCTGGTCGGCATCCCCGACGAGCAGCAGAGTTGTTCCGGTTTTGATCGCCCGCAGAAGTGACCACGCAAGCAGAATGTCAAGCATTGAAACTTCATCGACGATTATCAAATCATACGGCAGTTGATTGCTTTCATCGTAAATGAATTTTTTTGAGCCGCCGTCATACTGCAGCAGACGATGCAGTGTTTTAGCCGGTTCGCCGGTCGCTTCGGAAAGTCTTTTGGCGGCACGTCCGGTTGGAGCTGCAAGTGCGATACGCAGATGTGATGACTTGGCGCGCTGAACGAGAGTGCTTAAGACAGTTGTCTTACCGACGCCGGGGCCGCCTGTGATGATGCTCAAGGGGGAAGTTTTCACTTTGTCAAGAGCCAGAAGCTGTTCGTCGCAGAGTTTGATATTTTTTGCGGGGGCGGTCTGGACGAGTCTTTGAGTTGCAAAACGTTCCGCTTCAGCGAGTCTTTTGACGTGTTTCGGTATTTCAAGTTCGGCGTGAGCGAGTATTGGGGTGTAAATATAATCGTCACGCTGAATGAGTATTTTGCGGGCAACGGCATGAAAAAGACCGGCTTGAAGTTTTTCAAAAGGCAGATTTACCAGAGTTCTCATTCTGTCGAGCAGCAGCGGTATCGGCAATGCGACGTGCCCTTCTGAAATACTCTGGTTTACGGAATAAACAGCAGCGGCAGAGATACGTTCTTTGGAATCTTCAGGGATGCCCATGCTTTTGGCGATTTCATCCGCTTTGAGAAAGCCTATACCGTCAACGTCTTCTGCGAGGCGGTAGGGATTGCTTTTGACGGCCTCCGGAGTCTGGTCGCCGTAGCGTTTGAAAATTCTGATGCAGTAGGCAGGTGAAATTCCGAGACTCTGGAGAAAGATGAAAATTTCACGTTTTGCGGCGGATTCTTTCCATGCTTTACTGATGGTTTTCAATTTTTTTTTGCCGATTTTGGGAACGCAGAGTAATTCTTCAATACTGTTTTCGAGTACGGAAATAGTACGTTCACCGAAAGTTTCGACGATTTTCTGTGCCAGAGTTTTGCCGATTCCCGGAACTGCACCGGAGGAAAGAAATCGCATAACTCCGTCGGTTGTTGACGGCAGAGTGTAACGGTACGAATTGGCCCGCAACTGCATTCCGTAGTCGGATTTTTCCCAGTTTCCGGTGACTTCGATATTCTGTCCCTCCGATGGACTGACGATGGGGCCGACTACGGTGTATTCATTGCCGTCATCGGCATAAAGTCTCAACACCGTATAAGAGCCTTCGGCGGTTTCAAAAATCACCCGCCGTATTTCGCCCCGCAAAGTTACGGGCAGAATATTCATTGTTCCCTGCACAGGCATATTTTCAGATTATCTCCAGAGAAAATGAAAATTTGTAATATTTTTCATTCAGTTCGTATTCAGGAAGGGTATGCGGACCGCATGAACCGGTACCGACTCCGCGTTGAGCGAGGTCAAGAGTCAGGATTGTATATGGCCGTTCTTTTAATTCTGACGGATGGAGTGCTTTGAATAAATCCATTGCACTGTAGCGGCTGATTCCGAATTCAAAAGGTGTTTTTGAACTGATTCTGACAGTTGTTTCCGGTGAGAAAAGTTTTACATAGCGTATATCTGTGCGGTTGCCGTTTTCCTGCGGAGTGACATAATTTCTTTCAAAATTATCATATACATTTGAGTGGAAAAGACCGACTTGAGCTGATGCTCTGCGGTCGGTATAATTTTCATGCGGGCCTCTGCCGAAATATTCATATTCACAGAAATCTTCTGCAAAATTGCCGGCAACACCGATACGCGGCATGCTTGGAAATTCTTCCGGAATGAAATATTCCTGCGTGAAATCGATTTTTCCGTTATTGTTTACAGTTATATATTGAATGAATTTCACATTTTCAATATCCTGATTGCCGGAGAAAAGTTTTTCGATTTTCAAAGTACAGCAATTTTCACCCGGTTCAGTTTCAAAATTTATATCCCGGAGTTTCAGTTTATCGAGTCCGGCTTTCAGCCATTTGCCGAGCGGTTTATATTCCTGTCCGCTCCAGAGTTTGATTCCGTCATTGTCGGTAGGAGCACGGAAAAGGTTGCAGTCAAAGAGGTTGTCGGCAATGATTTTTCTTTTGTTGGTAAGTTTGACTTTGCCGTTTGTCCGGCTGACGGTCAGAGTTATATCGCCGGATTTGAACATATAATTTTTGTCTGAATATGAAAAATTGAACGGCATAGGAGCTGCTGTAGTTTCCTGAATTGACGGATTGCTGCCGAGAGCAATCTGTTTGTGGGCAAGCAGCGTTTCCCGCGGAGCCCATGCACAGTCATTTTTGAGCGTATAGCTGAAATTGATAAAAAGTTCGCCGGGCAGATTCAAATATTTTTCCAATCCGGGAATTTGAACTTTTTTCGTTGCACCGGGAGCAGTTTTATCAATATCAAAAATTATACCTTCGGCCATTCTTACGCCGTCGGCTTCCAGAACCCATGAACATTCCAAATCCGAAAGATCTGTGAAGTTACGCATATTGGTAATGGCAAAAACAAGTTTTTCACGGTCGGCAAGTTCTGTTTTGACCATCTGCATCAGATAGCGTGCTTCATACATTGCAGGATGTACTTCCCGTTCAGGAGAAATCAGACCGTTGCAATTGAAGTCAAAGTCATGGATTTTTTCACCGAAATCTCCGCCGAAGGCATAGAATTTATTGCCGTTTGCATCATATTGAACCAATCCCTGATCGACCCAGTCCCAGATGAAACCTCCCTGAAGTTTCGGGTAATTCATGAAAAGTTCCCAGTATTCCGCCAGAGATCCGCAACTGTTGCCCATTGCATGGCAGTATTCTATAAGGATCAGCGGACGGTTTGATTCCGGACTTTCTGAAAAATTCTTTATTGTTTCGCAGGAAATATACATTGGATTGTACATCTGGTTTTCATTGAGTTTTTCGCCGTGAAATTCACCGTTCCATGATTGTGACCATGTCGGTTTTACTTCTCCTTCATGGCTCATTATACGGGAGTTATCCAGTTCATACACTCTGGCGATGGCTGCCTGATGATTTTCTCCGTGTCCGGATTCATTGCCCATTGACCAGCAGAAAATACAGGCATGTGAACGGTCACGGAGTACCATGCGTTCCACACGTGAGATAAAAGCGTTTTTCCAGCGTGGATCACGGCAGATGCTTGAGTAGTTTGCATGAGCTTCAACATTTGCTTCATCCATGATATAAATACCGTATTCGTCGCACAAATCATACCAGCGGTGATCATTGGGGTAATGGCTGGTGCGGACTGCGTTGAAGTTGAACTGTTTCAAAAGTTTTATATCCTGAATCATACTGTCAATGGAGAGAGTTTTGCCGGTAAAAGCATCATGTTCATGACGGTTTACGCCGCGGATCATAACGCGCTGATTGTTTATCAGAAGATCACATCCTTTAATTTTTATATTGCGGAAACCAACTCTTTTTGAACGGCATTCAAGTATATTTTTTTCATGGTCGAGGAGTTCGGCATGAAAGTAATACAGTGTTGGGGATTCTGAGCTCCAGGGTTTGATTCCGGCAATATTTCCGGTAAAAGATGTCCGGTATCCTTCTTTGCGGAAAGAGCAGGAAATTTCAAGTTCTTCAGTAAAAATATTTTCTTTTGACGGAGAGAGCAGGGAGATTCTGATGTAATAATTATTCTGCGGACCGTCTATGTTGCAGCTGGTATATTTTGACTCGCTTTCCGGAATAAATGCCGGGATATGAAATCCGAGATGGGCCTGATAAGTTAATATTCCCTCAGATTTTTCCACATCAAAATCACCATTGACAAACATATCTTCAATATAAGCTTCATTGGTCGCATACAGATAAACACTGCGGTAAATACCTGCCATCCACCATTGATCCTGATCTTCTATATAACTGGAATCTGACCAGCGGATAACTTTGCAGACCAGAGTATTTGCTTTATCAAACGAGAGTGCGGCAGTCAAATCAAATTCGGATGGCAGACGGCAATCTTTTCCCATGCCGATAAATTTGCCGTTGCAGTAAACTTCAAGATAACTTTCTGCCGCACCGATATGGATGATAATGCGTTTACCACGCCAGTTTTCTGGAATTGAAAAAGTTGTACGGTATATCCCGGTCGGATTTTCTGCCGGAACGACAGGGGGATTGTTTTCAAAAGGCATTTTAATATTTGTATAAATCGGAAAATCTTCCAGACTGTGAAGAGTCCAGTTTGAAGGAACCGGAATTTCCTGCCATTTTGCATCTTTGAATTTTGACTCAAAAACCTTATCAGGAATATTTTCCGGATCATGGAAAAGTTTGAATTTCCAATCGCCGTCAAGAGACATATAAAACGGAGAGTTTTCATAATTGCAGAAATTTTCGTCATCTGCGGATTGAAAGGGGATTTCTGCTCCGTGCATCGGGAGCCGGTTTATTTCGGTTATTTCCGGAGTCTGATATAATTTATTACTGATATTCCACATAAAATTCTCCTTTTTTTATTATGTGTTTTGTATAAAATAGCCTCAGATTTTTTTATTGCAAATATTTACTTGAAATTATCGTACATTTTGTTATATTATATAGACAAACATACAATTTACAGAAAGGTTTTTTTATGAGAGTTGCAATGATGCAGGTGCCTTATCCTGCCAAAGGTGAGGCTTTGAAGTGTCTGGAGTGGCAGATTGAGGCTTTGCGGAAAATAGTTCCCGGCTCGGTCGATTTGGTTATTCTGCCTGAAAATGCCAATTGTACAGGTTATGTTGATCTTCAGGATATGAAGAAACTTATCCTCGGTGAAGGGATCAAATATGTCGAAGAACTCCGCATTACCGCAAAACGTGTGAAGTGTACCGTTATGAGCGGACTTATGACTATTGATGAAAAGGGTGTCATGCGTAATCAGCTGGCAGTATTTACCGCTGACGGTAAAGAATTTTGTCCATATACAAAAGTTCACCTCGTAGAGCCGGAAATCGCCAAAGGTATTATCGCAGGTGAGGGGGCTGAAGTTTTTGAAATCGACGGCATCCGTTACGGGGCGGCGATTTGTTTTGATTACTATTTCCCTGAACTTTTTGTCGATTATGCCAAAAAACGCATAGATGTTATGATCGTTGCCAGCCACCAGCGGCAGGAACGCCCCGAAATATTGGACTTTGTAACCAGAGCAAGAGCCTTTGACTGCGGCTGTACGCTTCTCCGCTGTGCACCTGCAATGTACACCGAAGACGTCGGCGGCAAAACTATGGCTGTCGCTCCGGATGGCAAAGTTATCGCTGACGCAGGAGGCAAAGCCAGTGTCCTCTATTGCGAAATCAATCCAAAAGCACGCTTCATGCGCGCCGCTTCATTCGGCGAACCCGATAAAATCGGCGACTACCGCGAAACCTTAATGCTTTCACGCTCGCATTTTGAATAAGAGAATGTTGTTTTCGGGGGCGGGGAAAAAACCTTGTTGAAACAAGTTTCTTTTCCCCGCCC
>JAFVUZ010000237.1 GCA_017502435.1 Lentisphaeria bacterium | reverse complement strand
TTTTTTGCAGGGGCTTACGCCGCCCGGCGTTCCACCCGCCTCTCTTTTACGCTGACGCGTTCCTCCGCCTGCCTTGTCACGGCGTAGCTTTAGCGAAGACGGAACCCCGGCGCCGGGTACGACCCGGAGCGATGTGACGCTGGCGCGTGAGTGTCAGCGGCTGGGAGCGTCAGGCTGTTTTTCGGCGAAATGTTCGTTTCGTCCTCCCGCTTTTTTGCGGAATGACGAAACAAATCTTTCGCCGGATTAGCCACATCAGGGGTATGCCGTTCGTTGCTGTTGCAACTCACTATACCCCCGAACCCCCTCAATTTTTTTTTTATTATCAGTCTTTGTTTAGTACAGAGCCAATTTTTTTAAATCCTGAAATTCCTTAAATTCTCTAAATTCCCTATCTCCACACAATAAAAACAGAATAAAAAAAAGCGGTACATCTTTTCGATATACCGCTGAAAAAAATCTGCTGACTATCAGGGATTTGTCAGAATATACTGATGACCACTGGCATTATTGATGATATTATCAGCACAATCCCACGGCTGATCGCCTTCTTTATGAAGCATATCAACGTGACCGTCAAGGAAAAGTGCATTACCGACTTCCTGATGATTGTCAGTAATATCTGCGGAAACAACATAATCAACATTGTCAGATTCTGTCAAACCGCGGGCATAACGATATGAAATGTTATCAGCGGTGAGAGTGGCATTTCTTGCAGCTTTGACTTTGCCGTTGTTAGCGGAAGGGCATATCCATATTTCCGGTTTATCCAAAGCACCTGTTTGACGGAGCAAATCATAACTTCCTGCAACTGTAATATTTGCAGAAGTTGCGTTATCTCTCGGAAGAATACCTTCCCAATCAACTTCTGCGGTATAAAGTTTAATTGCAGTACCGATTTGTTTCAGATTGCTGACGCAGGTTGCACGGCGTGCACTTTCACGGGCACGGTTGAGTGCGGGCATGAGCATACCTGCAAGAATTGCGATAATGGCGATGACGACCAAAAGTTCAACAAGTGTAAATTTTTTTGACATGATAATTCCTTTCAATTAAAGCAAAGACAATAGAAAATATCATTACTTTAATGATTTGTCAAGCCTTTTTCTGTAAAATATTGCACTTTTTTTTACGGGAATACAATATAAAGAACACAGGAAATTAAAAAACTCCGCTGTCTGGCAGTTGTTATCTCAATTCGATATTGAGGCTCATCAAACGGAGTTGTCTTTGGAGATCCCGTATCATTTCTTCACGTTCAGGCAGCAGATTGCGGTCAACAAAATAACGTTTGGCAGCCATACTGAATTCTTTCAGCATCTCTTTTTCCAGAGAATTTCCCTCAACTCTGTCTTTAAAATACTGCAAACCGGACATTTTGGTAAAAAAACGCATTGACCCGGTATCAACTGACAAAGTCAAAATGGATGGTTCCCCAAGATAGACAATTGTTTTGTCCTCTTTTATTTTTACTGATTTTTCGGTAAGTTTGCTCAAATCAAAACCGTAAAAAACCGTAACCTCCGCCAGCAGAAGTCCGTTGCGGTTTCCCCAGACCGTACTTTGTTCCTCTTTTTCCATCGCAACGGTGGAAGTTACCTTGCGGCAGACGAGAAACTGTATCGGCTCTGACTTGAGAATATTTACCACACTTTTGACTTTGCTTTCCCGTTTGCCGGAAGTAGCAAGCATGATACAAAACAGTATCAGCATTGTTATAAGCAATGAAATAGCAATATGATGCCAGATTTTACTTGACCTTTTCAGCATGAAGAAAACCTCAAAAGCAAATATATCAGTATAAGACCTGCAATTACTGCAGAGATAATTTTATGACTTTTTTTCATTTTTCTGCATTACCAGATTGAGCATTTTTTCTGTAGCAATGATTGCCGCCACCATCTGGTCGCTGTCGACTCCGGTGGTAGTAAGATTGCTGATACCATTCGGCAGCGGATGATCCCAGGTGATAGTGGTTTCAACCAGAGCATCAGTTTTGCCGCCGGGGGGAATACGGACTTCATAATCCAGCAGTTTCGGCATATCAAGTCCGATTTCTTTCAAACAGCGGCGAAGGGCTTTGACGAAAGCGTCATAACCGCCGTCGCCTTCAGAGCAGTGATCGACGACAGTGCCGTCGCAATCAATTTTGACAGTGGCGATCGGGACGCTTTTGGCATTTGAAATAATGTGATAATCAACCACTTTGATACGACTTTCAAGCGGAGTTTTGAGAGCATGGGCAATAAGGAACGGCAAATCCGAAACACTTACAGACTTCTTTTTGTCACCCAGGCGGATGATTTCCTGAAGCAGTTTTGCTTTGATTTCGGGAGCGAGGTCAAGAGACATTTCCTCAAGATTTTTATCCAGAGAGGCTTTGCCGCTCAACTTGCCGAGAGCGTAATTGCGTTTACGTCCGAAACGCTCAGGCAGAAGTTTATTGGCATAGAGATCGCCTTTTTTGTCGCCGTCGGCGTGAACTCCGCAGGTCTGAGTAAAGACATCCATGCCGACAACCGGATAATTCCAGGCACAGCGTTTACCGGAAATATTCTGAATCATCACGGAAGCATGAAAAAGTTCATCCTCATCGACCGCACAATTAAAATCAGTCATATCTTTGATAACAACAGCCAGTTGCGACAAAGGCTGATTGCCGGTACGTTCTCCAAGACCGTTGACAGTGGTATGAATACCTTCAATCCCGCAATTTATTGCTTCAAGCGAGTTTGCTGTAACCAGCCCGTAGTCATTATGACCATGGAAATCCATTTTGACATCGGGATAATTTTTCTTTATCCATTTAAAATATTCCCGCAGTTCATTGGGGCGGGCGATACCGAGAGTATCAGGGAGCATGACCCGTTCAACCGGCAAATCTTTCAGAACGTTCATAAAACCTTCGACGTATGAAAGTGAATTTTTCATGCCGCTGGTCCAGTCTTCAAGATAAACATTGACCTTCAAACCTTTTGAAACGGCAAGTTCAATATTCTGTTTTACATCAGCATAATGCTCTTCCGGAGTTTTTTTCAACTGAACAGTACAATGTTTGAGCGAACCTTTGGCAAGGAGATTTATAACTTTGCCGCCGACATTGACGATCCAGTCAATAGATTTGCCGCCGTCAACGAAGCCGAGTATCTCCATTTTATCGATTGCACCTGCCTGACGTGCCCAGTCAAGGATGTGGCGTACACTGTCAGTCTCGCCATCGGAAACGCGGGCGGAACCGATTTCAAGTCTGTCAACTTTCAAATTGGAATAAAGCATTTTGGCGACGGCAAGTTTTTCAGCAGGGGCAAAAGCAACTCCGGGGGTCTGTTCTCCGTCGCGGAGTGTCGTATCAAGGATTTCTACATATTTGTTATTCATAATCATCAACTTTCATTTTAAACATCATTATTAAGGAAAAGGAACATTTTTGGAGATAAAAGATAAGCACCCCGATTCCGCTCTCTCCAAATAATTCAGCGGACCGGGCCGGTAATGTTGATGATTGTCCAAATTCGTTTCATAATAGCAGAATATACATCACTCTTGCAAAAATACAAGCGATTTATCATTAAAAGACTTGAAAAAAAAGATTATTATACTATATTACCCCTTGAATAGTGTAAATTTCTATCTGAAAAGAGAGGTATCCGATGACAAAAAATACTCAAATCATGAAGGGAAATGAAATCGCCGTCCGCTGTCTTGAACTGCTGGGTGTCGATATTGTTTTCGCCTACCCCGGCGGTCCTGCAATTGCCATGCATCAGGCTCTCAGCAAATCTTCCGTCCGCGTAATCCTCCCCCGCCACGAACAGGGCGGTGCTTTTGCCGCCTGCGGTTACGCCCGTGCAACCGGCAAAGTCGGTGTCGCCATGGCAACCAGCGGGCCCGGTGCAACAAATCTGGTCAGCGGTATTGCTGATGCTTACATGGACTCCATTCCGACCGTTTTCATCACCAGTCAGGTCTCAAGCGACATGATCGGCAAAAACGTTTTTCAGGAAACCGACATTATCGGCATGACCCGTCCCGTAGTCAAACACAGTTATCTGGTACTTGCCCCGCAGGATCTGCCCCGCATTTTCAAAGAAGCATTCCATCTGGCAAAAAGCGGACGCCCGGGTCCGGTAGTCATTGATATTCCCAAAAACGTACAAATGACTGAATGCGAAGTCGATTTCAATGCAGAAATGGACATCCCCGCTTATACAATTCCGCAGGAACCGACAGCAAAAGAAGTCGAAGCCATCAAAAATATGATCAAAAATGCCAAACGCCCCTGCATCTATGCCGGCGGCGGCATCATCTCTGCCGATGCTTCTGAAGAACTTGTCAAATTTGCAAAATCCTACAACATTCCCGTCACTACAACTTTGATGGGCATCGGCGTTTTCCCCGAAGATGACGAATTGAGCCTCCGCTGGCTGGGTATGCACGGAACTGTTTATGCAAACTACGCCGCCAACGAATGCGATCTGCTCATCGCTCTCGGTGCCCGTTTCGATGACCGTGTTACCGGCACTCCGGAAAACTTCGCCCGCACCGCCAAAATCATTCACGTTGATATCGACGATTCTGAAATCAACAAAAACAAACACGCCGACCTCGGCGTCATCGCCGATGTCAAACAGACTCTGATCAAACTGAATGAAAAACCCATCCGCGGAGAATACAAAGAGTGGTTCGCTCAAATCGCTGAATGGAAAAATAAATTCCCCCTCTCCTACAAACGCAAAGAAGGCACTCTGCAGCCGCAGTTTGTCATTCAGAGACTTTCCGCCTTGAGCGAAGGCAAAGCCACCATCGTCCCCGGCGTCGGTCAGCATCAGATGTGGGCAGCTCAGTATTATAAATACAGCAAACCACGCCAGCTGCTTACCTCCGGCGGTCTGGGTGCAATGGGCTTCGGTCTCCCCGCCGCAATGGGAGCAAAAGCCGCCTGCCCCGAAGCACTCGTTATCAATATTGACGGCGACGGCAGTTTCCAGATGAACATTCAGGAACTCGGCACTTTGAAGGTCGAAAAACTTGACGTCAAAATGGTCATTCTCAACAACCAGCATCTCGGCATGGTTGCCCAATGGGAAGACCGTCTGTACGGTTCAAACCGCGGCAACACCGTCCTCGGACGCTGTTACGGTTCATGCGGTGTCAAAGGTCACAACTGCGAAGCCTGCGACCGCGGCAAACAATGTACCGGAGACAAACCGTATCCCGACTTCGTCACTATTGCAAAAGGATATGAGATCCCGGCACGTGAAGTCTATACTGTTGAAGAACTTGACGATGCGATTATGGAAATGCTGAACACTCCGGGGCCGTTCCTTCTGGACGTTCATACCGGCTATGAAGAACACGTTTTGCCGTTCATTCCCGCCGGAAAAGATTACAAATCGGTCATTATCGAGTAAGAAACAAGAAAAAATTTCAAAAAAAATCCTTTTTGATAGAGAAATTTTCAAAAAATGTGCTATCTTATAGGATTGACAAAAAATATATTTTCGTATGATATATTTTAAAGAAGGGATTTTATCATGGGTAACCTCAAAAAGAAAAGACGTAAAAAAATTGCAAAGCATAAACGCAAAAAGCAATTGAAAGCAATGCGTCACAAGAACAAGTAAGCCGCAAGGCTGTAAAAAATACGGATACTGAACAGTGTCCGTATTTTTTTGTTAAAGTATTGCAAGTTGTTCTTGATTTTAACAAAAAAAGATGTATATTACTCATATTAAGTGTATTATGATGTTCCGGCCCTGTTTTTGTGGAGTCGGGTCGTCGATGCTCTTCGACAAAAGTCGAGGGGCATTGACGCGATTCCGCTTGCGGCTCGGCAGGAACTCATGAAGTTTTAACCAGCCAAAAGAAAAGGAATCTTATTATGGCAGAACAGAAAGTTACTTTCAATGTCGCTCCCAACGACAGCCGCACTATCGAAATCTCAAGCGGCAAAATCGCAAAACTTGCCAACGGCTCATGCGTAGTCCGTCTCGGCGATACCGTCGTCATGGTCGCTGCCTGCTCCGGCGATGCAAAACCCGGTCAGGACTTCTTCCCCCTGCAGGTCGACTACCGCGAAAAATACAGTGCAGCAGGTAAATTCCCCGGCGGCTACATCAAACGTGAAGGCCGTCCCACCGACAAGGAAATCCTCACCTGCCGTGTCACCGACCGTCCGCTGCGTCCTCTCTTCCCCGAAGGTTTCTTCGATGAAGTTCAGGTCTGTGCATTGCTCCTTGCTTCCGACGGTGTAAATGAACCCGACGTTCTCTCAATCCTCGGGGCTTCAACCGCTCTCGTTCTCTCCGATCTCCCCTTCCAGGGCCCCATCGGTGCAGTCCGCGTCGGTAAAGTCGACGGCAAACTCATCGTCAATCCCACCGTCGAAGAAATGCAGAAAAGCACCATCGATCTCATCTATGCCGGTCTCCCCGACAAAGTTATCATGATCGAAGGTGAAGCTCATATGTGTTCCGAAGCAGAACTCGGCGAAGCCATGTACCTTGCCAACGAATGTGTCAAACTCCAGTGCGAAGCCCAGAACGAACTTGCCCGCTTGATGAACGTTGTCAAAAAGACTCCGAAACTGCACATCATCGACGATAAACTTACTCAAGCTTTGCAGGATTTCTGTGCTCCCACTATCGAAGAAGTCTGCACCATCCCCGGCAAAAATGACCGCATCAAAGCCATGAATGAACAGCTTGAAGCTCTCCGTGAAGCCCTCCGTCCCCAATTCCCCGAAATGGACGATGAACTTTTCATGATGGATACCAATACTGCTTATGACAAGTACATCCGTACCATCACACGCAAACTCATCCTCGAAAAACATTACCGCCAGGACGGCAGAACCATCACTGACATCCGCCCCCTGAGTGCCGAAGTCGGCGTTCTCCCCGTAGTTCACGGTTCAGCCCTCTTCTCACGCGGCGAAACTCAGGCTCTCGTCGTTGCCACTCTCGGTAACGAAAAAGACGCTCAAGTCGCCGACAGCATCACCACCGGCGATGTCGTTCAGGAAAAACGTTTCTATCTGCACTACAACTTCCCCAACTACTCCGTCGGTGAAGTCGGCAGAATCGCAGGTCCCGGACGCCGCGAAATCGGTCACGGCGACCTCGCAGAACGCTCTGTTTCCAAAGTCGTTCCCAAAGACTTCCCCTATGTCGTCCGCTGTGTTTCTGAAATCATGGCATCAAACGGTTCAACCTCAATGGCTTCCGTTTGCGGTGCTACTCTCGCTCTGATGGATGCAGGTGTTCCGATTAGTGCTCCGGTTGCAGGTATCTCCTGCGGTCTTGTCACCAGTGAAGACGGCAAAGACAGCATTCTACTGACTGACATCCTCGGTGCTGAAGACCACTTCGGAGATATGGACTTCAAAGTCTGCGGTACCCGTGACGGTATCACCGGATTCCAGCTCGACCTCAAACTCCCCGGCATTCCGATCGATCTGCTCTGCCAGGCCATGGAACGCAACAAAGAAGCACGTTTCAAAATCCTCGATGTCATCGAAGCATGTATTCCCGCTCCCCGTGCTGAAATCAGCCCCAATGCACCCCAGATCATTGAACTTACCATCAATCCCGACAAAATCGGTGCCCTCATCGGTCCCGGTGGCAAAAATATCCGCTCCATCACTGATGATACCGGTGCAACCATCGACGTTACCGACGACGGCAAAGTCAAAATCATGGCCAAAGATAAAGCCCACATCGACGAAGCCAAAGATCGCGTCCTGAGCTGCACTGCAGAAGCTGAAGTCGGAAAAATCTACCGCGGCAAAGTTATCTCCGTCCGTGATTTCGGTGCTTTCGTCGAAATCCTCCCCGGTATGGAAGGTCTGCTCCATATCTCTGAACTCGCTGACTACAGAGTCGGTGCTGTCACTGATATCTGCAACGAAGGCGATACCGTAACCGTCAAAGTCATCGACATTGACAACTCCGGCAAAATCCGCCTCAGCCGCAAAGCAGCTCTAAAAGAACTTTAAGAGTTGATTAAAAAGAAAAAGGGCTGTTGCAAAACTGTTTTGTGGGGAAAAAACCTTTTTGAAAAAAGGTTCTTTTCCCCACACCCCATTTTCCAAAAACATTTACCGTAATTGCTTTTATTATTCCAATAAAAGCAATTACAATTTGTTTATTACAAATAATTTAAAATATATTTTACTGTAAAAATTTGGCTCTGTACTAAACATTGACTGATAATAAAAAAAATTGAGGGGGGTTCGGAGGGGCGTTTCATCGCCTTTTATTTGCTATCGCCTTAATCTCAAAGTATATTTTTACAACGGGGTA
>JAFVUZ010000236.1 GCA_017502435.1 Lentisphaeria bacterium | reverse complement strand
GCGGGGGTATAGTGAGTTGCGATAGCAACGAACGGCATACCCCTGATGTGGCTAATCCGGCGGAAGATTTGATTGCTCATCCCCTAAAAAAAGGGGAGGAGCAATCGAACATTCCGCCGAAAAAATAGCTAAACACCGCACAGCCGCTGACACTCACGCGCCAGCGTCACATCGCTCCGGGTCGTACCCGGCGCCGGGTGCAGGGGCGGCGTAAGCCCCTGCAAAAAAAACACAAGATACAGATGTCTCCCCGTATTGGGAACATAGCGTTTTACAAATTCAAAAATTAAAGGCGTTTTTACTGCAGGAAATAAACAATAACCGATACCGGAGACAGAATGAAAAAAGGATTGATACTTGAAGGGGGAGCCATGCGGGGGCTTTTTTCAGCGGGGATATTCGATACAATGCTGACTGAAGGAGTCGAATTTGACGGCATGATCGGAGTTTCTGCCGGAGCGGCATTCGGCTGCAATTTCAAATCGAAACAGCCGGGGCGGGCTTTGCGGTACAACAAAAAATACTGCCGCAACCTGAAATACTGCAGTTACTGGTCATGGCTGACGACAGGAAATATATTCGGAGCTGATTTCTGTTACCGGGAACTGCCGCTGGAACTGGATATTTTTGATATTGAAACTTTTGAAAAAAATCTGCTTGAATTCTACATGGTTTGCACGGATATTGAAACCGGCAGGGCTTTATATAAAAAATGCGATAAAGCAGATTCTGATTGTTTTGAATATATGCGGGCTTCCGCTTCAATGCCGCTGGTTTCAAAAATCGTCGAAGTCAACGGCGGCAAGTATCTTGACGGTGCATTAGCAGATTCAATACCTGTCAAATTTTTTGAAACTCTCGGCTATGACCGCAATATTGTCATTCTGACTCAACCGCAGGGCTATATTAAAAAACCGTCTGCGGCACAGGGACTTTTGCGTCTGATCTATCGCAAATATCCGGAACTCGTCAAGACAATGGAAAAACGTCATGAAATTTATAATGAAACAGTGCGTTATATCGAACAGAAAGCCGCCCGCAACGAAATACTGCTGCTCCGTCCGGAACAAAAACTCCCCGTCAAAAGAATGTGCAAAAATCCGGAAATACTGCAGCAAACTTATGACATCGGACGTGAACTTGCCATGCGCCGTATGGATGAAATAAAAAAATTTCTTGCTCAATAAGGTGAAAAAAATGGGAAAAATTTATCTCTGGAAAGATGAAAATATCAAAACTAAAGCCGACCGCCCTTCAATAACTCCGTTTCTGCTTGAAACTTCAGAAAAACGCCCTGCAATACTTCTCATTCCCGGCGGAGGTTATGGCAATGTCTGCGAGCCGACAGAGGGGACTCCCGTTGCCCGCAGATTTAATGAGTTGGGCTATCATGTTATTGTACTGGATTACAGAACTGCCCCTGAACGTTTTCCCGCTCCGCAGCTTGATGCCATGCGCGCTATGAAAATTATCCGCGGTAATGCAGATAAATGGAATATTGATGCGGATAAAGTATGTTCATGCGGATTTTCCGCAGGCGGTCATCTGGCGGCAAGTCTGGGAAATCTGTGCGATGATCTGGACGCCTCTGACGGCGACGAATTTGATAAATATTCTCATTTGCCATATGCAATGATATTGAATTACGGAGTGCTGGCTTTTGAAGAATGGAGCCATTTAGGGACTCAGCAGAACCTGCTCGGAGAGGATTTCAGAGAAATCCGCAGTAAATATTCACCTGTAAATCTGGTCGATGAAAAAACTCCGCCGGCATTTTTGTGGCATACTGTCTGTGATCAGTTGGTAAATTACCGCTGCAGTATTGAATTTGCTCTGGCTATGGCAAAAAATAAACGCCCCTGTGAACTTATGCTCGGCTACTGGGGCGAACACGGAATGCTGCTTGCTGAAAATACTTTGGATTTGTGCAATTGGACAAATCAGGCTGTCAATTTTGTTGAAACTTTGATTGCCGCAGAAAAAGATCCTGCGATCCTTGAGCGTTATACTCATGCCTATCAGGCGGCTCTGGTTTGATTTTATTGTGTGATTTTGCGGATAACTTCTGAAGCAAGTACGCAGCCGAAAACCGCAACTATATATGAAACAGTTCCGGTCATAGAGTGGTTGTAACCGTTTTCGTCGGTATATGCCAGAACGGCTTCGGGGGGGACTGATTCATCGGAAAAGACAGTTTTTATTCCTTTGACGATACCGAGTTTTTTCAATTTTGTACGCACGGCACGTGCAAGTCCGCAGTTGTATGTTTTGGAAATATCGGCGATTTTGACTGCCAGCGGATCAACTCTGCCGCCTGACCCCATAGAACTTATAACCGGAATACCGAGTTCAAGACAGCGTTTCAGAAAATAGACTTTGGGCGAAAGCGAATCAATGGCATCAACGGCATAATCAAATTTTGTTTCGAGCAGTTTTTCAGTTTTATCATTTTCAATATACTCAAAAACATCATGAATGATACAGTCAGGATTTATATCAGAAAAACGCTCTTTTAACACAGAACTTTTGGACTTGCCAATAGTTGAATGCAATGCAACCAGCTGACGGTTGAGGTTTGTCTCTTCGACAATATCGCCGTCAACGATCGTAAGTTCACCGACTCCCGCACGGACAAGCATTTCCGCAGTATAAGCACCGACACCGCCGAGACCAAGCACGAGGACGTGAGCGTTGCGGAGTTTTGCAAGTTTTTCTGCACCGAAAAGCAGTTCGGTACGCATTAAAAACGGCGGAATTTCACTCATTTATCAACCCTTCAAAAGTACGATACAATTTTTCAACCTCAATTTCACGGTCATCACTCTCAAAACCTATACGGTCAAGATATTCACGATGCTGTTTAATATAGTTGATAAACTCCGCATTTTCAAGCATGGAATAATGTAAAGATACAAAAATATCTGCTTTGACAATCCGCTCAAACAACTCGCTCCTGCCCCTGAAACCATGCCATATTTTTATTAAATCGGGATATCCGGCAAGCATATGCAGAACATCATCCGCACATCGTACAACGTGCAGAATCACCGGCTTTTGCAATTCATCTGTCAATTTCAGCAAATCAGCAAAATACGCTTTCTGCACCTCAAGCGAAGGACCTTTCAAACGGTCAAGACCGATCTCCCCGATTGCATAAACGCAATCTGACTTTGCAAATTCAACAAATTTCTCCGGCAATCCGTCATAATTCACTTTCAGATGCCACGGATGAAACTGCAATGAAATCTTCCTGTTGTCAAGCAATGAAATACCATTCTGCAATTCTTCAAGTGTACAGGATCTGCAGGAATTTTTTCTATCCAAATGAGTATGAAAATCAAAATATATCATATTTTTGACGACAATAAATCACCGATTTCATAATGCAGTGCCCGCTGGGCATGACACATGGCGATCGCCAAAGCATCAGTGGCATCCAGCAGAATGTTTTCGACCTCTATTCCCAACTGGGCAGCCATCATCAATGCGACCTGTTCCTTTTCGGCACTGCCGTTGCCGACGGCTGCCTTTTTGGCAACTCTCGCACTGTATGAATAAACAGGAATATCATTTTCAGCAAGTTTTGCCAGAAATGCACCTCTTGCCATACCGAGAATGATTGCAGTTTTGCTGTTTTTGCCGACGAAGGGCTCTTCTATTGCCGCACAATCGATTTTATATGTTTCCAACAACTCTGCGACACCGCCTGCGATACGCCGCAAACATTCAGTATGCAGCATTTTAGGTTTATTTACAATCACGCCGCAGTCCAGAACTTTTATTTCTCCTTTTTCTGAACATTCAATTACTCCGTAACCGCTCGTTCTGATAGCAGGATCTATTCCCAAAATTATCATTATCAACCCTTTTTTTATCTGATGCAAACTATTGAAATACACGTTTTAATATACATCAGCAAAAAAAAAATACAATGTTTTTTTTGAATAATGATTTTATTATGCTATATTACAAAGCAAGGAGAAAATATGAATCATAAAAAAATTTCATGCGTAATTCTGTTTTTAATTTCAATCTGTACATTTGCAATTGAAGAAATTAAACAAAATCTGATTGCCGGCGGATTCCCTGCTGATTATGCAGAAAAACTCGCACCATTGCAGAAAACTCATCCGGAATGGACATTTGAAGCACTGCAAATCACCAAACTCAATCCCCAATATACATGGAATTACGTTCTACATCAGGAAACAGAAGCAAATCCTTCACGCACTCTCATCTCCGTAAATAAAGCGTTTACTGCATACCGCCATCCGACTGACCTGAAATCTTACGATGCCGGTTTCCGCCGTGCCTCTGTGGAAGCAGCCGCATATTTTCTCGACCCCAGAAATTTTCTCAATGAACGTGACATTTTCCAGTTCAAAGACCTGTCCGCTCCGGGAGAAATTCTGCCGCATACTGTTGCGAGTGCCATTGCAAAAACCTTCATGGCAGATGCCAAACTTGAAAACGGCAAAACTTATACAGAATATTTCTGTGAACTCGGCAGACTTTTCAACATCAATCCGCTTTTTCTCGCCGCCAGAGTCCGTCAGGAACAGGGGCTGCACGGAACTCCGCTCATCGACGGCAAATGCGGCACTCTGCTGCTTCACTATTACAATAACAAAATTCAGCACGAGAACGGCTATTCCGTCCTGACTCCGGACAAAGTTTTTGAAGTCAGCGAACTTGCCAACTTTGATAATTTATATAATTTTTTCAATATAAACGCCTCCGGCAACGGCAGATTCACCATCTATTACCACGCCATGAAAGAAGCCGCCGGCGGAACTCCCGAAATGTCAGAAACATGGGGAAATCCTGCATGGAACACAAAATGGAAATCACTCTATGGCGGAGCTCTCAAAATTGCACGCCGCTATATCAACAACTATCAGAATACACGCTATCTGCAAAAATGGAACGTGGATTTCCGCAGTAAAACCGAAAAAGGCGAATCACGCAACTTCTGGGGTCAATATATGCAGAACGCCGGCGCTGCTTTCAGCGAAGCAGTAAATGAATACAAAGCATTGCAAAAAGATAATATGCTCAATCTGCCATACAAATTTCTCATTCCGGTTTATGCCGGAATGCCTGAACTCCCGGCTCCCGACCCGGCAAACGGCAAATGTCCGTATTATAAAGTTTATTCACCATTAAAAAATATTACCAATCAACCCCGAAAGGAAAAAAAATGAAAAAATTATTCACCATGCTCGCCGCTTTGACCGTCTGCAGTCTTTTTGCTGACGTCAAACTGGCGGACATTTTCTGCGACCACATGGTTCTGCAGAGAGATGTCAAAGTGCCAATTCACGGAACTGCCGCTCCCAATGAAAAAATCACCGTCACTTTCAACGGTCAAACCGTCAGCACCACCGCTGATGCCAAAGGCAGATGGACCGCATTTCTCGCTCCAATGTCAGCCAACAAAAAAGGTCAGATACTGAAAGCCGCCGGAGCCAAAAACTCCGCAGCTATTGCAAATGTTCTCATCGGCGATGTCTGGCTCTGCGGCGGTCAATCCAATATGGCTATGAATATGTGGACAAATAATCCCCGCTGGCGTGCAACCGACGGCAATAAACACGTTGCAGAGGGCAGAACTGATTTTATCCGCTTTGTCACTGTGCCAACCAAAATCTCCCCCCTGCCCTTTGACGGTAAAATCCAGTTGAAATGGATTATGGCAAACGGCAACAATGCAGTATCTCTCTCTGCAACTGCATTTTATTTCGGTCAGGAGATGTTCAAAGCTCTCGATGTGCCGATCGGGCTCGTCGTTTCCTGCTGGAGCGGTTCACGCATTGAACCGTGGATACCTCCGGTCGGCTTTGACTCTGTCCCGGCTCTCAAAAATACCGCCTTTGAAGTCAATGCCAAAATCCCGGGAACTCCGGAATATAAGCAAATCAACACGCAAATTACCTCAATATATGAAAAATGGCTCGCTGCTTTCAAAAAAGCAGTCGCTGAAAATACCCCGCGTCCGACTCCTCCGGCATATCCTAAGGCCGCAGTTCCTTATCCCGGTCTGCAGTATCCGACAATGGCTTACAACCGCATGATTTATCCTCTGCTGCCTTTTGCAGTCAAAGGTGCGATCTGGTATCAGGGCTGTTCCAATCTCGGTGACGGAGCAAACTATTTCTATAAACTTCAGGCACTCACCAATGGATGGCGAAAAGTTTTCGACAATCCCGATATGCCTTTTTATATCGTTCAGCTTGCTCCCTATACTTACCCCTCCCCCTACGCATTGCCGCTCATCTGGGAAACTCAGCAGAAATTTGCCAATGCTGCAAAAAATGTCAAACTGGCAATCATCAACGACATCGGCGATTTCAAAGACATCCATCCGCATAACAAAAAAGATGTCGGCAAAAGACTTTCTCTGCTCGCTCTCAAATATACCCATGGCAAAACTGCCCTCAAAGCAGATTCTCCGCAACTGACATCTTTTGAAGTCAAAGACGGCAAATTCATCCTCAAATTCAAACACGTCGAAAAATGGCTGCTCAACGGCAAAGATGACAATTTTGAACTTGCAGATATTCGCGGCAACTGGGAACGGGCAAAATTTGAGGTAAAAGGTACCGACATTATCGTTTCATCCGATAAAGTTAAATCACCTTCATCCCTCCGTTATATGTGGCATCAGCACAACAGAGGAAATCTCTGGAACGAAGCAGGACTTCCACTCGGTGCTTTCCGCTGCGAACAAAAAATCGATACTGACAATTTTGCAAAAAGTATTTCTGAAAACACCTCTCTCATCTATGAATGCGACCTGAAAACAGCAACTCAAGCCGACGGTTCCATTAAATACATTCAGGATAACTCCGCAAAATTCACAGGTAAAGTCAAAAAAATCATCTATTATATAGAATTGGTCAATAAAAAAGGCGACAAAGATTTTGCATTTATAATGATGGATGCCTTTACCGGTGATGTCAGAAAAATCGGTGTTCCCGTCATCAAATCCGGCTTCTCTTTTGCAGGGAAAGTTAAAAATCTCAAGGTCATAACCAATTCCAAAAATATCAAAACCCAATCCGCCGACGAGGGCAGAATCGAATTCTGGCCCAAAAACTACAAAAATACAAATGAAGCAAAAATCCCCGGTGCCAACAATAATGTATTTGACTTCGGCGATACACCGGTTGCCGGTGGAAATTACGGTTCAATGCAGATTCACAATCCCACATTGAAAGAGACAATTTTTGCTTTCAACGGTTTTGTAAAAAAAGACCATGATCTCGGTCTCGGCAATCAGAAAAAAGGGCATCCCGACTGGACTTTTGCCGGCAACAGCAATACTTATTCAAAAGCAATTCTCAAAGTATATGCTGAATAATTCAGTTTTTGCCTTTACGGCATAACTCCGCAAAAAACGGATTACGGGGAGCAAACATGAGCTGCGACAACTCTATTTGCTTCCCGTTATTATATGGCAAACCTGACTTTTGTGCATTTTCAAGCACAAGTTTATAAAAGCGGATCCTTTCATCCGGCGAAGACGGCTCAAATATCCCATTCTCAAAATTGCGGAAAATATACGGATCTTTCAGCCACATACGGGCGGACATAAAGGAAACTCCGCCCGTTTTCTGCATACGTTCAACAGCTGTTTTCACATCCCCGATGTCGCCATTGAGCATCACCGGCTGACTGACCAGTTTAACAACTTTTTTACTGCGGCTGATATGTTCAGATTCCGGCAGAGGCTGATAATTTTCACTGACAGAACGGCTGTGGAGGATAAAGAAATCAGGTGCATCATCATTTGAAGAACTCCAATCTCCAAGCCAGTTTTCACACTCTTTTTCACTGTCAAAACCCATTCTGATTTTGGCACTCAGCACAAGTTCAGGACAACGGTTGCGGATGGCACGGCAAATTTCCCGCATAAGCGGCGGATTTTTCAACATGGCTCCGCCGCTTTGATGACGCAGGACCTGACCGCTCGGACAGCCGAAATTGAGATTTATTCCAGCGATATCAAATTTCATTGCCATTGCCGCACTCTCTGCCAGCAGCGAAGGAGAATTTCCCATCAGTTGCAGAGTAACACGGTTATTTTTATACGGCTCAAGAAATTTGCGGATTTCCTTTTCTTTCGGAATATGTTCCGATATACGCAAAAACGGAGTTACAAATTCACTGCAGACCTTCTCTTCTACGGCAGTTTTTATCAAAGCAGGAGTCATAACTCCCTCCATCGGTCCGGGACACGGGGTCAACATTTTCAACGGCTGAACCTTGGAATATGCATCAGCATCAAGTTCCAGCAGAAAACGCATAACAAAATCTCTGGCTGCCGCACGCGGATGCGGTATTTGCAGATGCCCTGTATAATACCTGACATCCTCCATATAAATTATATCAATGTCAAGCGTCCGTGATTCATGAAAACCGTGATCGGCAGGTCTGCCGCACAAAACTTCTGTTTTCTGCGTCAGTTTAAGCAAATCTTCAGCTTCAAGTTCCGTTTCCGCCAGAACCGCAGAATTGTAGAAGTCCGGAGTTCCCGGCGGACAATCTTCCGGAGTGGTAACAGCACATGAACTGCGTTTTAAAATTGAAACTCCGTTATCTGATAAATATTTCAATGCCCTGTCAAAAACCGACGGAACATCACCGATATTGCCGCCGAGAGCCAAAAAAATCTTTCTCTTCATATTTTACACAATTTTTTATTTGATTTTTACACATTGTAGATGTATATTAACAGCATTTCACGGAAATTCAAGCAAAAATGGTGCAAAAAGTGGAAAAGTTCAAGGTTTTTTTTATGGGAGCAGGCGAAATAGCCATCCCGATTTTTGAAAAATTACTTCAGGCAGAGAGTCTGGAACTCGTCGGCTGTGCAACTCAGATCGACCGCCCCGCCGGACGGAAAAAAATCCTGACCCCCACGCCTGTCGGCATCCGTGCCGCCGAACTCGGTATCCCTATCGAAAAAGTCGAAAGGGTCAATGAGGAAAGTTATGTACGCCATATTGAAAAACTTGCACCGGATTTTCTCGTCGTTGTCTCATTCGCTCAAATCCTCCGTGAACCGTTACTGAATCTGCCAAAAATCGCCTGTATCAATATTCATTCATCGCTGCTGCCCAAATTCCGCGGTGCAAGTCCGGTCATTTCCGCACTGCTCGCCCGCGAAAAAACTTCCGGCATTACATTTATGAAAATGGAGAAAGGTCTTGATTCCGGTCCGATTTACCGTGCATTGGCAACTCTTGTCGAAGAATCCGATACCGCAGAAACTCTGGAAAAACGTCTCGGTGCTCTGGCTGGAGCAAGTATTGAAAGCGTCCTCCTTGAAATCGCACAGGGCAAACTTCAGCCCTTCCCGCAGGAACCGTCACAAGTCACATTCTGTTCAAAATTCAAAAAAAGCGACGGCATCATCGACCTCTCCCGGGACATCGGTGCACATATCAACGCAAAAATCCATGCATTCAATCCATGGCCGATGGCTTCAATCGAACTGCCGATGGCTGACGGCACTCTCAAAAACTTCTTTCTCTGCGACAGCCGTCTCGAAGATGAAATTTCTCCGCTCAAATCATGCGTCATTCAGGCTGACAAAGCCGCTCTGCGTATTGCCGGTGCAGACGGCAGAGTCGTGCGTATTATCTCCGTTCTCGTCCCCGGCAAAAAAATGATGTCGCACAAAGATTTCCTGAACGGCTACCGTCTGCAAGTCAAATCACTCTGATTTTTCAATTTTTATCATACAAAAGAAAGGTCATCAAATGAAAGCTGTCATTTCCGTTACCGGCCGTGACTCCGTCGGCATTATTGCCAAAGTCAGCAACGGCTGTGCCCAATACGGCGTCAACATCCTCGATATTTCCCAAACTGTACTCAAAGGTTATTTTTCAATGCTTATGGTCGCAGATATTGATTCAATAACCGTACCTTTTACAGATTTCGTTGACAGCATGACCAAACTCGGTGAGGACAACAACCTTTTCATCCGTACCATGCACGAAGATATTTTCAACTCCATGCACAAAATTTGAACAGGAGAAAACCATGTTAGCTGCTGAAAATATCATGGAAACACTCAACATGATACGTGAAGAGTGTCTCGACATCCGTACTATCACCATGGGAATTTCCCTCTATGACTGTCAGAGTGACGACCCGAAACGGCTGGCAGACAAAGTTTATGACAAAATAATGGTCTCTGCCAGAGACCTCGTAAAAACCGGCGATGAACTGGAAAAAACTTACGGTATTCCCATCATCAACAAACGTGTTTCCGTAACTCCGATCGCTCTGCTTTCCGGCAATCTCAACAACGACGGCGTCATCAATCTGGCAAAAACTCTCGACAAAGCCGCTCACGAACTCGGAATCAACTTCATCGGCGGTTACAGTGCACTCGTCCAGAAAGGGTACTCCAACGGGGCAAGAATCCTTATTGACTCCATCCCCGAAGCATTGGCAAGTACCGAACGCGTCTGCTCATCCGTCAATGTTGCCTCAACCAAAGCCGGTATCAATATGGATGCCGTTGCTCAAATGGGACATATTATCAAAAAAGCCGCTGAATTGACCGCTGACAAAGGCTCCATCGGCTGTGCAAAACTTGTGGTTTTCGCCAACGCCCCCGAAGATAATCCCTTCATGGCAGGTGCTTTTCACGGCATCGGCGAACCTGAAACAGTAATAAATGTCGGCGTTTCCGGTCCCGGAGTTGTCGCCTCTGCAATCAAACGTGCAGGCAACTGCAACTTCTCTGAACTTGCCGAACTTATCAAAAAAACCGCCTTCAAAATCACCCGCGTCGGTCAGCTTATCGCCCGTGAAGCATCCAACCGTCTGAATGTTCCTTTCGGAATCGTCGATTTATCTCTGGCTCCGACTCCTGCAGTCGGCGACTCTGTGGCGTATATTCTTGAAGGAATGGGATTGGAACAGTGCGGCTGTCCGGGAACAACTGCCGCTCTGGCTCTGCTTAATGATGCTGTCAAAAAAGGCGGTGTCATGGCTTCCAGTCAGGTTGGCGGTCTTTCCGGAGCATTTATTCCGGTCTCTGAAGATGCAGGCATGATCGCCGCCGCCAGAAGCGGAGTCCTTTCTCTTGAAAAACTTGAAGCCATGACTGCCGTATGTTCTGTCGGACTTGATATGATCGCAATTCCCGGAGATACAAGTGCAGCTGTTATTTCCGGAATCATTGCGGATGAAATCTCAATCGGCGTGGCAAATACCAAAACAACCGCCGTCAGACTTATTCCAGCCTGCGGCTGCAAAGTCGGCGATACCGTCAATTTCGGCGGCTTGCTGGGGGAAGCTCCGGTCATGTCGGTACGCAATCAGTCTCCGCTTGCATTTATTTCACGCGGAGGTCATATTCCAGCCCCGATCCACAGCCTGAAAAACTGAAAAATTTCACATAAAAAAAATACTGAAAAGGAACTTTTGTCATGAAAAAATTCACCGCTTTTTTCTGTACTTTCGTCTCCATTGCTCTCCTGGCGGCCAAACCCGGTTTTGTCCGTGAAAATCCCGACAAATACTGGGATATCGACATCCTGAAAATCAAACCGGAATACCGCGAAGCCCCCTACGACGACAGTAAGGTTGAAGGACTGCAGGCACTTTTGATCAAAGGATTCGGTCCGGCAAAAAATGACAAAACTTTCAAATCCGACAATCCTAAACCGCTGTCACAAAAAGTCCGTGCCGACTTTTTCGCCTATATGGGCTTCCCCTCAACTCCTGCCCCAAAAGGCGGCTATCCCGCAGTCGTTCTGATTCACGGAGGCGGCGGAACAGCTTATCCGCAATACACTAAGCACTGGATTGCCCAGGGATATGCAGTCATTGCTCTTGACTGGTACAATCAGCGTCCGCTGAAAACTCAAAAACCGACAGAACGCTCCGTCAAACGCTCTCCGCTCGACGGTGGCAAACGTCAGGATCATGTCGCAAACGTTGCCAATATGATCCTCGCCCATTCTGTTCTGCGTTCACAGCCAAATGTCAATCCGGACAAAACCGCTTTTGTCGGTCTGTCATGGGGCAGCTGGTACGGTGCAATGGTCGCCTCCATCGATACACGTTTCAAAGGCGGTGTTGAAATTTACTGCGGTGATGTAAAAACAAGTTCAAAATTTATCAATGGCAGATTCCACCATGCAATCAAAGTTCCGCTGTACTGGGTCGTAAGTACCAACGATCAGAATATGACCGTAGCCAGTATCAGCAAAGCATTCAAAGAATGTCCGACAACTTACAACCGTTCAATCGTCAACGCCCTGCCGCATTCGCACGTCGGATTTTATTTTGCCAGCTGCAAACGTATGGTCTCTCACTTTCTCAACGGTACAGCAAACCTGCCGAAACTCAGCGACATCAAGGTTAAAGACAACGTTGCCTCAGCAGAAATCCTCGGTCAGGGCATGGGTATAAAATCCGCCTTTTTGTGTTTTACAGATTCCACTGACTCAAAATATCACAAACGCAAATGGCAGAAAATCAAAGCCGATATCAACGGCAAAATAATTTCTGCAAAAATCCCTGCCAATGCCCATTCATTCTATCTTACTGCATACGATGCAGATGCAAAATACAATGATTTGTGCGGTTCAACCGATGCAGTAACCGGATATTCTGCAAATAAAAAATAATCATGAGTTCTCAAAAAATGAAAAAATCTATTCTTTTTCTGATACAGTTTTTGTTCTGTACTTCACTCTTTGCTGAAAACAAAGTCAATTCTGATATGCAGAAAATTGCAGATCACATCAACAAAAAAACAAAAGAACCGTGGACTTGGGTCTTTTACGGAGATTCAATCACTCACGGGGCAAAACATACTTACGGCTGGCGTAGTTTTGCGGAAATTTTCAATGAACGCCTCCGCTTTGAATGCCGTTTGTTCAAGGATACCGTCATCAATTCCGGAACCAGCGGCGAAGCAACTTTTGAACTGCTGAATCCAGCTGAATATCAACGCAGAATCAAACGCTACACTCCACAGGTAGTTTTCGTCCTGATAGGTATGAATGATATGCCGAGAAAAAACTGCCGTGGGGCAGAAGGCTTCCGCTCACGCCTCGAAACACTGGTTAAAAGACTGCAGTCAGATAAAGCAATCGTCATCCTGCAGACTTACAACACTATTGACAGCAGTTTTGATCCCCGGAAAAGTCCGTCCTATGTGGTGCGGTTGAAAAATATCTCCGCATTCAATCAGGTCATCCGCGATACTGCAAAAAAATACAGTACCATTCTCGTTGATCATGAAAAACACTGGCAGACCAATGCTGCAGATCCCGCAACTTTGAAATTATGGCTCGGCGAATATATCCACCCCGGAGCCAAAGGTCATCTGGAGATGGCAAATACTATCTGCAAAGTTCTCAATATCTACAATCCGAAAAGTTTCAGTGCAAATGTAAAAGCCCAAAATCCATTTTAACTTATTTTTTACGCTCTTGGAGATAGTTATTTTTTTGCAATAGTTTACGTCGCCACTTGCAAAAAAACTGTCTGTTGGCAATGCAAACATACATAAAAAAATCAACAAAAAATATATATTCCCTCTTGACAGATAGGAGACAAGAATTTATTATAAGCAGTAATAAAAATCCTTTTCATGCAAGGGAAATAAAATGCCGAAAAAAAATGAATTTACCGTCAGAAATGAACTGTTGAACAAAGTCAGACAATTTATAACTGACAAATCCTGGAGCGATAAAAGATTGCCTTCAGAAATTTTTCTTGCAAAAAAATTCGGTTGTGCCAGAAAGACTTTACGCAAAGTTTTTGAAATTCTTGCAGCACAGAAAATCATATACCGCATTCCGAAAGTCGGAACATTCGTTTATCCAGCGAAACAATTCAATGAAAAAAGTCCATTGATAATTCTCGTTGCCGATCCTGACTTTGCCGACAATCCGATCAACGGCAATCTGCATTTGAATCTGATCCGTGAAGCCGCCAATTACGCCTGCAGAACGGGCTTGAGTGTTATCTCAATGCCGGTTGCAGATTTGCAGAATACATCTGAATCCGAAAATTTTCTGCCGGAAAATTCAAGGGTGGCATTTATGGGCAACGGCTTTCTGATATATCTGCCTGTGCTGGCAGAAAAAAACTGTTCTCTTGCTATTTATACCGGCAGAGTTGCTCTGTCACACTTTGAAAACTTCAAAAGCGTCTATTGCCTTTTTCACCAGAACAGCAGTGAAGCGATGGCGAACGCAGTTCAGCAGTTATATGATGACGGTGCCAGAAAGATTTTTTATTTCGGCAGTGATTTTGCCGTCTGCAGTCAAAAGGGAAAAGACGGATTTTTTCAGAAACAGAAAGAATTGCAGCTTGATTACAGCGAAGAAAATTTCCATGTTTACAGCCGTGATCTGCCGTTTTTTGACCGTCTGAAACTGTTGAATAATTTATATAAAAAATATCAGTTTGACGGACTTTATGCGGATTTGCACCTGCTGACAAACAGCGTATATCCTGGAAATGATTTTTATGCAGATACCGGCATCCCGCACAAAATGCCGCTGATTCTGTCAAACTGGTGTCTTGCAAATCAGAAAAATATTTATGAAAATGCCCGCTTCTCATACCGCATCGACCGTTACAAAAAACTTGTCGAAGCATTGATCGAACGCAGGGACGGCATAAGAACTGAATATGAAACTGTCACATTTCCGAAAATCAAAGAAATTTTTTCACTGTACCCGGAATACATACTTTAAAGAAAGGATCTCTATGGGAAAAATTTTATAGTTTTCTACTTGAAAATCTTTTATGGACAAATATATTAATATTATCCTCATTTCTGCAATATGGAAATGAAAATTGCTCAAAAACAAAAAAATCAGAATAAACAGGGAGTTTTATATGAAAATAGGTTATTTTGCACATTGGTTCAGACCGCACTGGTCATTTAATGAATTTATCAAAGAACAGGGATATGATATTGAAAAAATTGATTATTCCCAGAAAAATTACCTCGAAAAATATGATATCGCACTCATTGAACAGAACGGCTTCAATGACTATATTGAAAATGATGAACTGTATATCCGTGAATGGGTTGCACGCGGCGGTATTGTTTTGTTCATGCACCAGGACTATGAACGGTGGGCACCGTATTTTCTGCCGCACGAATTGGGCCATACCAATCTGATCCACCGCTATGTCCGCACCATCCACAGCTACAATGACAAAGAAGATATGTACTTTCACTACATGATGCCGTGGTTTGAAGGCAAAGGACGTCAGCTGCTGAATTACCCCGAAAAAATCACTCCCGATGAAATGCTTGACTGGAAAGTCAGAGCAAATTCTTTCCGTCTGGTAATGCATAGAGACAAAAGAGATACAACAGAAACAATTCTCTCTGCCGCCCAGTCCTGTTTCCTCGCAAATCCGAATTGGGAAATCCTCGGATCCTACATGGACCCCGCTGTTAAAGACGGTGCACTGGTTCTGCAGGGACAATA
The DNA here is from genome assembly GCA_017502435.1 of Lentisphaeria bacterium. Taxonomy (GTDB): domain Bacteria; phylum Verrucomicrobiota; class Lentisphaeria; order Victivallales; family Victivallaceae; genus RGIG5270. The sequence goes on along the minus strand of JAFVUZ010000236.1, from coordinate 18,669 downwards.
CGGCAAAGGTATGTATTTCCTGAACCAGATAATGGTTCCTGAAGAATTGGATGAAAATTCCGGCAAATGTCTTGCTTTCTGGGAAAAATACCTCAAAAACCTTATGACTTATTTTGAAAATTTCAAAAAAGGCATTACTCCGGAACTTCCTCCGGTCGGTGAAATCCCTGCCGATAAACGCAACTACAAACTTACCGTTCATATGCATTCACTGGACTGGTTCGGCTGCGACTCCGCTCCCGGAACTATCAATGCAATCATGCGGCATATGAATTATGACATCTGCAGTTTCGCACTCAAAGATGCAGCTCCTTATGAAGGCGGTCTCGATCCGGAAAAATTCTCCGACGACAAAGTCCTCTTCCTCGACGGTCAGGAATATCATCCCTTCAACTGGAATGACCGCTATGAACATTTGTATCATAACGGCTATCACATGCTGGCTGTCGGCATTGATCATGATGCCTATACTCCTGAATTCACCCGCAGTCTTTTCTCAGATGCCGAAGTGGATGCATATTTGCACAAAGCACTCAAATATGTCAATGACAAAAACGGTGCTTCAATTGCAACCCATCCCAACAAGAGTCCGTATTGGCATGATTATCCCTATGATGCTGTCGATACAGAACCTTTGGTCAGTCTTGCAGGAACAAATATTGAAGAGTATTACCTCAAAGGCAAAAAAATCGCCATGATGGTATCTGTCGATCTGTTCGGATTCCAGCGTATTCTGGATAATCCGGCTCCGAATTTCATCTATCTTGAGGGCGAAAAACCGTCACGTGACAGCGTTGTGAAAGCAATCAAAAAAGGCCATACCATTGCCGCCTGCGGCTTCAGCGAAGCAGATATCACTTTCAACAACTTGCTCCCCGGAGATGAAATCAATACCACCTGCGGCACCATCCACGTCACCGCACGTCCCGATACCGGCAAAGTTTCAGAAATCCGCATTTACGCTGACGATAAGGTCATATACAGCGAAAAACCGGACGCAGAATATGTAAATAAGGATATTGAAATTCCTGCCAATGATGCAAAACTTTTCATCCGTGTCGAAGTTTCCGGCAAAGATGAATTGACAATACTCGTTCCCACGCCGTTCTATATACGGTAAATCTTTGCAATAAACAAAGTAACTGTTATTGTTTAAAGATTTTACGTAAAAAACAAATTGAAAAATTCCTTTTTGCCTTTACATTCAGACAAAAAGGAATTTTTTTATGCAGTTTACAGGACATCTTTCAAAAAACGACCCGCTTTACAATTATCTGGTTCATGATATTCTGGTGCAAGTCGGAGCAGACGGCAGAAATGGAATCAGAGTTTTCAACAGCCGTTCATCTCATGCTGTCTATATTTATGAGGACAGGACAAGCAATGTCAAGGTCGTCGGCAAATTTTTCGCCGCCGGCAAAAACGATTTTGAACAGGCAAAACGCAAAATGTACCGCGAATTCAATAACCTCAATGAAATACGCAGTTATCTCGGAAAAAATCATTACGTCGCACGTCCGCTCGGATGCAATGAAAATCTGAACTGTCTGCTGGTTACTGAATTCTGTTACGGCGAACCGCTTGACACGGTGATACTGCAGTCCATATATAACAGAAATGAAAAATATCTTTTGGATAAACTCAGTGCGTTGGCACTGTTCCTTGCCACACTCCACAACCGTTCCGCACAGCCGGTAATGGTCGATTTTCAGAAAATATGCCGCTATTACAACAACATTGTCAGCCAGCTTCATAATATCTGCGACAGGTGCGAAACAGAATATCTGCGTAATCTCGGCGAAAAATACCGCCATGATCCGGTGATGTATCAGGATCAGGAAGTTCTGGTGCATGGAGATGCTACTCCGGCAAATTTCTTTTTCGGGCAAGGCTTATATGTCATAAGTTTTGATCTTGAGCGGATGTCACGTTCGGACAGATTGTTTGACACAGGGCGTATAGCGGGCGAACTCAAACATTTTTTCCTCTTTCACACCAAAAATAAATATGCGGCAGAACCGTTTATAAAACATTTCATATGGGAGTACAGCTGCCACTTTCCAGACCGTGAACAGGCGTTCCGTTCAATTACGGCACGACTGCCGTTTTATATGGGCAAAACGCTTCTGCGTATTGCCCGCAACACCTATCTGAATCATCAATACCGCAGACAACTTATAGAAGAAGCAAAACTTACATTGAAAAGGAGCTGAATATGATAAAAGGTTTGATTTTTGACATCAACGGAACACTTATTGATATTTATACGACTGAAAGTGACGATAATATTTACCGTATGATTGCAAATTTGCTTGATTATTACGGCGTAAAAATTTCTCCTGAAATGCTGAAAGAGGAATATTTTTCGATCCTGCGGCGGCAGAAAAATGAAAGTACAGAAGAATTTCCCGAATTTGATGCAGTCAGACTTTTCGCTGAAATCATAAAAAAATACAAAACAACAAAACATCGCCCCATCTCCCCCATGTTCATTGCCAACGCGTTCCGTGCCGCAGGCAGATACAAACTCGAACTCTACGAAGGTGTCCTGCCCGCACTGAAAAAACTTACTGAAATGTATCCTGTTGCGGCAATATCCGACGGACAGAAAATCTGGGCGTTGGGCGAACTTGAATCTGTCGGACTGGATAAATTTTTCAATACGGTCATCGTTTCAAGCGATTACGGTTTCCGTAAACCCGACCCGCGTATGTTCTCAATGGCTCTCGAAAAAATGAATTTACTGCCGGAAGAGACGATTTTTATCGGCAATGATATGTACCGTGATATTCTCGGCGGACATGAAATCGGCATGAAAACTGTTTTTTTCCGCTCCAATCAGGGCGAACAGAAGTTCTCCGGTGCAGAACCTGATTATATTATTTACGATTTTCATCAACTGCCGGAGGCTGTCGCTTTTATTGCCGCCAAACAGCAGTAATTTCAGCGGGTGATATTTTTGACCCATTTGTATTTGAGGAAGTGACAGATTACCCACGGAACTTTGCCGACTTCATCCAAACAGGTGCATCCGTATATCACCAGTACCGGCCAGTGAAAATAAAACGCTCCGAGAAACGCACACGGCAAACCGACTCCGTACATGGCAACAAGTACACTTATCGGATCAAACATTGTATCGCCGCCTGCAGAAAAAACTCCGTTGATCACCACCGTACAGATACAGCGGCCAATCATATAAAATGACATGATACAGAACATTCCAATCATATATTCCCGTGCCTGTGTTGTAAGCTGAATAAAACTCAAAACAACCGGAATACTGCACAAAATCATACAGAGCGAAATTATTCCGGCAACAAATGACATGACCAATGCTTTCTCTCCATAAAGTTTACCTTTGGCAAGATCCCCTGCTCCAAGTTCATTGCCGATAATAATACCGCTTCCAACAGCAATACCATTGCAGAGACAGCACATCAAATCACGCACCACAGCGGCAATCGCATTACCTGCCGCCGCATCACAGCCCATATGCCCCATGATGGCAGTGTACGCAGTAAAACCTACCCCCCAGAGAATAAACGCTCCGAGTATCGGGCCGGTATAACGCCAGAAATCCAGCAGCAGAATACGGCTGAAACTGAAAATCATTCTTATTTTCAATTTGATAAAAGTTTTACCGAAAGTCGTTCCGATACACCAGCACAATTCAAAAATACGGGCAATCAGCGTAGCCAGAGCCGCTCCTTTCACCCCCATTGCAGGAACCCCGAACAATCCGAAAATCAATACTGCATTGAGAATAATGTTAACAACCACAGTCACCGAACTTATCCATGCCGAATACACCGCGTGTTCGCTTACCCTCATAATGGCAAGGTAACATTGAGAAATCCCGGTAATAAGGTACGACCATGCGGCAATTCTCAAATATTCAGCACCGATATTTATCAGCACCGGATCAGAAGCAAAAAGTTTCATCAGTTTATCAGGGAAAAATCTGCATCCGATAAAAAAAACAACTGAAATTATCAGCGATTCCCTGATACTCAAACCAAACAGTCTGCCGAGAAAAAGTATATCTTTTTTGCCCCAATATTGAGCCCCCAGCACACCGACGCCCCAGCAGATCGCCCCGAGAAACATATTCTGCACAAACTGTATCTGAGTGGCAAGCGACACCGCCGCCATTGCATTCTGCTCCAGTTTGCCGAGCATCACGGCATCAGCAGCCGCCACCAATGCCAGCATCAGGTTCTGCAGACTTATCGGCAGCGCCAGCGTAAACAGCTTTTTATTGAAAACTTTGTCGCCGAATAAAAAATTAAAAAACTTTGAAAGCATAAAAACTCCTGCATTTCAATTAGAAATAAAATTCACATAATATAATGCAGAAAAAATTTTTTTCAACTTGAAAATGCACTTTTCAAAAAATAATGAAATTTAACCTGAAAAATATCCTTTTGCTCCTTGCAAATTGCATTTTTTCGGTTATAATACCTATAGTTAATTATGGAGAAATATATGAAGAAGAAAAACAAATTTCCGAAATCTGAAAAAAAAATGCACTCAACAGCACAGAATGATGATACTTTAACCGGTATCATATCTGCAACTGCCGCAGGATTCGGCTTCTTCAAAGAAGATGTCGAAAATCCCAATCAACATCCGGATGAAGTTTTTATCCCCTCCAAATATATGTCAAATGCCATGGACGGCGACCGCGTAAAAATCATAATTCTCCCTCCACGCCCGGGGACGGATGATGCCCTCAAAGGTCCAGCCGGAAAAATTGTGGAAATCGTCGAACGCAAACACAAAAAACTTGTCGCTGAGGTTCTCCCCGGCAACTATGTCCGCCCGCTCAACCGCAAAATAAATTTTGATTTCTCCATAGCCAAAGGGTTCAAAAACAAAGCAAAAAACGGCGAATGGGTCGAAGTCGAACTCGCCCACAGCAACTCTTTCCGTGACGTCTCCGCCAAAGTCGTCCGCACCATCGGCCAAAGCGGAACAATTCAGGGCGACCTCGATGCTGTTGTTGCAGAATACGGACTTAGTGCACCATATACCGATGAGGAAAATGCCGCCGCTGCTGCAATTATCCCACGCGAAATCGAACGTGAAGATTTCACCGCCGAATGGACCGTCACCATCGACCCGGTCGATGCAAAAGATTACGACGATGCAATCAGTATGAAAATTCCACGCGGCGGCAAAATCGCTGAAATCGGCGTGCATATTGCCGATGTTGCTGCATATATTTCACCCAAAAGCGAATTTGACAAAGCCGCTTTCAAACGCGGTTTTACCGCCTATCTCCCCGGCAGAACCCTGCCCATGCTCCCGAAAGACCTGACTGCTAAAATCAGTCTCAGAGAAAATGAAATCTCCCTCGCTCACAGCGTGATTCTCAAAGTTGACCTCAAAAACGGAAAAATCATTGAAGGCAGACGCTGTCACACCCTCATCAAAGTCGATCGCAGACTTGATTATGATACAGTTCAAAGTTTCATTGACGATCCCAAAAAACTGCCCGATAACTGGAACAAAACTTTCGCCGGAAAAATCGCAAAACTTATCGACTGCACTCAAAAAATGCGTCATCACCGTCAGCAAATCGAGAAGTTCATCGACCTCCCAATCCCCGAAGTCCGTGTTCTCTGCGACGAAAATGCCGACAAAATAAACGGCCTTGCTGTCAAAGAACAACGCCCCGCTGATTTCGCCGTTGAAGAATGTATGCTGGCGGCAAATTCATGGATCGGTGAAATGCTGACAGAAAAAAATATCCCGGGACTTTTCCGTGTTCATCCCCTGCCTGATGCTGAAAAAATTCTGGATTTCTCGGAGATGATGGCGGCAACTTTCGGATTTTATCCCGGCGATCTGACCTCCAGAGAAGCGTGCAATGCCTTTATTGAAAAATTGCCTGATGACGACAAAAAGCCGGTAATTCTGAGTCTTTTCTTGCGGTCGCTGCCACGGGCATTTTACCAGGAAAAGCCCGATCTGCACTTCGGCCTCGGCAAGGGCAGATATACCCATTTTACCAGCCCAATCCGCCGCTATACCGATCTTGCTGTACATCAGCAGTTGTGGAACTTTGATACAAATCAGAGGCTGAAGCCCAAAGATTCTTTCGCAAAACTCGGCCTTGACCTCTCTGAAAAAGAAGAAAACAACGACAACGCATATTATGCCGCCAGCGACCGGCTGAAACTCCGCTATCTGCAGGAATTACTGGAGAAAGGTTCCCTCAATTTTTATGAAGGAATTATTTCCAAAATCACTGCTGTCGGCTTGACTGTGGACATTGCTGAACTCGGATTCAGCGGCTTTGTCCGTATCGATGATCTGCCGGGAGTTTTCTATAAAACCACCGAAGGCCTCCGCAGCGAACGGGGCAATAAACGTTTCAAAATCGGAGATTATATTCCGCTGAGATTGTATGAAGTCGATTTCGCCCGCGGAGCGGCATATTTCAAATTGAGCAACTGAAAGATTTTTAAATGAAAAAATTTGCAATTCTGTTCATTATGCTTTTTGCAGCAGTTCTTGCGGCAGAAAACAAAATCCAATACGATTGGAACAAAGCCGGAAAACTCCATGACGGCATCATGCACGCACATATATACCCCAAAAAACCGCGTCCCATGAAAATTCATACCGTCAGAATCGACCTGCAATCCCCCGGAATTGATTTGATTGCAACTCCAAAAGACAAAGATTTCGGCAAACCCATGCCGGACTTTCCGCAACTGCCGATTCAGACAAAAAGACTCAAAGTCAGGGATTTTATGCTCAACAAACGCTCCGAAGGATACGATGTTCTCGTCGCTGTCAATGCAACTCCGTGGAGTCCGTGGCGAAGTCCGTTCAATCATATTTACGGCGGCAATATCAACCTCGTCATTTCCGACGGCGACATCATTGCTGATAAGAAGAAAGCAACTCCGGCATTTATCCTGACCAGAGATAACAAAGTTGAAATCCGTACCGTAAAAGCCAATGAAAACAGAAAAAATTTCAAAATCGCACTCGCCGGTTTTTCCATCATCCTCAAAAACGGAAATGTTTCAATAAAATACAAAGATTACCATCCCCGCACCTGTTACGGTATTTCTCAGGACGGCAGATACCTCTATTTCATGACCGTTGACGGCAGACAGAAATTTGTCAGCGAAGGGGCAAGCGTAGTCGAATGTGCCGAATTCATGCGTTATTTCGGAGCATACAATGCAATCAATATGGACGGAGGCGGTTCAACCACCCTCGTCAATTGGAATAATAAAAAGCAGAAACCGGAAATTCTCTCCCATCAATTCATGGGCGGAGAACGCCGTGTTGCAACCTCTCTTGCAGTAATCAAAAAGAAAAAATAACTTTTATGAAAAAATTTCAGGACAAATCTGCGGCCCTTGCTCCGCAAAAATTAAAAACTCAATGCATCAATGCAGAAAAAGCGTTATCAGCGATTTTTTATGCCGTTTTCGGCGAAAAAAAGGTTCTTGACCGTACATTAAGTGCATATTTCCGCAGCAACCGCCAACTCGGTTCACGCGACCGCCAACTTATTTCCGAAGGAATTTATGCGGTGTTCCGCCATCTGGGGATAGTTATAAAACTGCTCCCGCCTGCAGAACAGAAAATATTGCTTGCGGAAGGAAAAATCACCGATTCAGCTCAACTTGGCAAAATGCTTTACTGTGCACTGCTTCTTTCACAATGCCGTTTCGCCGCCATGGAACTGTGGCTCAAAAATGACAACGCCCCGAAAATCAATAATACCGCTTCAATGCGGGAACAGGGAGATGCTCTTTTGAGATTTTTCAAAGTTCCGAAACTTCTCGCCGATGACGATTTTATCCCTTCAACTCTGACTGAACTTTTTTCACCCTCCGTCGATGCAAAAAAATATATGGAACTTATCCACCGCCGCCCGCCGATGTGGCTGCGTCTGCAGGGAGACAAAAAAACTGTCTGTGATGATTTTGAAGCAAATTCACTGCCGTACACTCAGCATCCCTTACTGGAAAATGCTCTCTCAATTTACCGCCCGAAGGTGAATTTGCGTACTCTCAAAAGTTTTCAGAACGGCCTCTTTGAAGTTCAGGATGCAGCATCGCAACTTATCGGCAAAGTCTGCGACCCGAAGAAAAATTACCGCGTCCTCGACCTGTGTGCCGGTGCCGGCGGCAAAACTCTGCAGCTTGCCTCCATGATGGACTGCAAAGGCACTGTCGTTGCCTGCGACATCCGTGAATACAAACTGCAGGAACTCAAACTCCGTGCCAGACGTGCAGGATTCCCGAATATTCAATGCAAACCTTATGACGGCAAAGAACTCAAAAAAAATTACAAAATGAATTTTGACCTCGTATTGGTCGATGCCCCCTGCAGCTGTTCAGGAGTCTGGCGGCGTAATCCGGACGGAATTTTCACTTTCGACCCGTCGGAACTTGCTGAAATCACTCAAATCCAGTCAAAACTGCTCGATTATGCTGCAGAAGGCGTAAAACATGAAGGTTTTCTCGTTTATGCCACCTGTTCGGTTTTTGCCGCAGAAAATGAAAATATCGTCAATGACTTCCTCAAACGTCATGAAGAATACCGCATCGTAAAATTTGAAAATCCGCTCAAAAAAGGCGAAATTTGCGAAAACGGTATGTTCCAGTGCGACATGGATATTCTGGATTCAGATTCAATGTTCGTCGCCAAACTGCAAAGGAAATAATTTATGGATTCACTTTTTAATATCGTACTTTTTGAGCCTGAAATCCCGCAAAACACCGGCAGTATCGGACGTATGTGTGTTTCAACTGACACCCGTCTGCACCTGATAAAGCCGCTCGGTTTTGAACTTACGGACAAATATCTCAAACGGGCCGGAATGGATTACTGGCAGTATCTCGATTTGACGATTTACGAAAACTGGGAAGATTTTCTGCAGCGTAATCCGGATGCAGTTCTCTATTTTTTCTCGACAAAAACAGAAAAAAGTTTCTGGGACTGCCCCTATGAAAAAAATTCATTCCTCGTTTTCGGCAGCGAATCAAAAGGTCTGGATCCGGCAATGTATGAAAAATATCAGGACAAACTTTTCACTATCCCGATGACCGGCAAGTTTCACCGCAGTCTGAATCTTGCCTGCAGTACGGGAATTGTTTTATATGAAGGATTAAGGAGGTTTCAAAAATGAGTCTTTTACGCTATTATCTTTTACTTTTTATCGGAGTTTTCTGTATTGTCAGCTTTATTCTGCTGATAGGTTCGCTTTTTGTGGCACTGCTGCCGGTAATCATACCGCTGACGCTGATACTGATACTGTTTGCCGTTTTCAGTACCCGCAAACACACCGTCATCATCACCCGCAGTGAAGAACCTCCGCCCCCTCCCCCCTCACAGGATACCATTGACATCACTGCTGTCGAAGTTGAGGACAAGTAAAGATTTATAGAAAATATTTTGCGGGAAAAAACCTTTATGAATAAAGGTTCTTTTCCCCGCACCCCTTTTTCCAAACACTTTTATGTAACTTTCATTTTTTGCTCCGCAAAATCTGAAAGGGGGGGGGATTACGCCATTAACTTGTACAGTGGATAAGGAAGTTAAAGAAAATAAGGAAGTTAAGGAGTTTTAAAAAAATAGTGCCCGCCCCTTTATTCTGCCAGTGCTATCCTAAAGACCGGTTGTCAACGGGATTTGACTACGCGACAGCGTGTGGCACAAGTCCGAAAAAATGCCCGACAGCCCCAGCCATACACCGTACGCGATAGCGTCACACCGCACCGCAGGAATGTTTATTTTCCTGCGAAGCAGGTAACAGGGCTTTCTTTGTCCACTTTCTTTCACCTCGAAAGAAAGTGGGCCCCCCCTGCAAAAAAATCCGACACATCTGATAGCAGATATGCCGGATTTGATTTTATTGCTTAAAGGTCAGCGGCCGCAGCATTTTTTGTATTTTTTGCCGCTGCCGCAGGGACAGGGGTCATTGCGGCCGATTTTTTCTTCAGTGCGGCGATAAGTACTGACGAGCGGCACTTCTTCAGCATCCTGAACATCTTCCATTGCCTGACGGCGGCCTTCGAGGACTTCCAGAAGTTCACTGCTGACCTCTGCTTTGTTGATATTCATCTGCTGCTGTTGAAGAGCAAGCAATCTTTCAAACTCCTCAAGACTTGAAACAGTTACGCGGAAAAGATTGGCAACGACAGAGAGATAAACTTTGTCCATCATCTTTTTGAATACGTCAAAAGCCTCATTTTTGTACTCGACCAGCGGATCTTTCTGAGCATAAATACGCAGAGACATACTTGAACGCAGACCATCCATGGCATAGAGATGTTCCTGCCAGAGACTGTCAATGGATTCAAGAATGGTATGACGCTCCAGATAATCGACATTTTCGGGAGTCATAACCTCATTTTTGAGATTATAAGCGGCTTCGATTTTTTCAGTAAGCTGCAAAACGAGAGCCTGCGGGTCTTTCAGCATTCCGTTTTCAAAACCTGCTGTCAATTCGTCTTCGCTGAACTCAATCGGGAAAGACATATTCAAATATTCAATCAAACGTGCCTTGTCATAAGTATTTTCGCCTTCTCTCGGTGTTGCACAGGCATTAACATTTTCAGTAAGCACATCTTCAACAATAGAGAAAAGCACATCATGCGGATTATCAGACAGCAATGCATCCTTACGCAATCCGTAAATGATTTCACGCTGTTTATTCATAACATCGTCAAATTCAAGAGTGTGTTTACGGATGGCAAAATGCTGCTGTTCAACACGGCGTTGAGCAGTTTCAATGGAACGGTTCAGCAAAGGATGCTGAAGTTCTTCTCCCTCTTCAATACCGAATTTATCAAAAATACTGACAATGCGGTCAGAACCGAAAAGACGCATCAGATTGTCTTCAAGTGAGACATAAAATTTAGATGAACCGGGGTCGCCCTGACGGCTGCAGCGGCCACGCAGCTGACGGTCAATTCGGCGGGAATCATGACGTGAACTGCCGATAACGTGCAAACCGCCAAGTTCGGCAACACCTTCGCCGAGTTTGATGTCTGTTCCGCGGCCTGCCATATTGGTAGCGACAGTAACGGCACCTCTCTGACCTGCTTCAGCGACGATTTCAGCTTCACGCATATTATTTTTGGCATTCAGAACGTTATGCGGAATATTTTTGCGTTTGAGCATACGGCTCAAAATTTCAGAATCCTCAACCGAAATAGTACCGAGCAGAACCGGCTGACCGAGAGCATGACGGCGTTCAACTTCATCAACAATAGCGTTGAATTTTTCACGTTTGGTTTTGAAAATGGAGTCATTGTCATCTTTGCGGATGCAGGGACGGTTCGGAGGAATAACAGTCACGTCAAGTTTATAGATCTGATAAAACTCGTTGGCTTCAGTTTCCGCAGTACCGGTCATACCGGCAAGTTTTTCATACATACGGAAGTAATTCTGAATGGTAATGGTCGCCATGGTCTGAGTTTCCTGTTCGATTTGAACACGTTCCTTGGCCTCCAGAGCCTGATGCAGTCCGTCGCTGAAACGACGTCCGGGCATCAAACGTCCGGTATGCTCGTCAACGATCATAACTTTACCTTCCTGAACGACATAATGGACATCTTTTTCAAAGAGGCAGTATGCTTTGAGCAGCTGTGAAATATCGTGCAGTTTTTCACTCTGAGCAGAAAAATCCTCCTGAAATTTCTGCCGCTTGTCAAGTTTCTGTTTTTCAGTAAGCGTACTGTCGCTTTCAATTTCATGAATTGACATCAGCAGATCAGGCATAATAAAATCTTCCGGATGTCCGGGAGCGATTGCTTCACGGCCTTTGGCTGTCAGGTCAGCTTCATTACTCTTTTCGTCAATGGTAAAGAAAAGTTCACTCTGAACTTCCTGGATCATACCGCGGTTATTGTCACTGCGGACATAAGATTCATATTTTTCCAATTCTTTAAGCAGTTCGCCATCTTCCAATGCACGCAGCAACTGTTTGTGAGTCGGCATACCGAAGCGGACCTGCAGAAGTTTGCGGAGAACGATATTGAGTTCATCTTTAGTCATGCCGTCTTCACGATTCAAATACTCATTTGCTTCACGCATAAGGCGGGAACAGAGTGCATTCTGCTGCTGATAAACTTGAGAAACCAGCGGCTGAATGGTATCAAACTGGTGGGTTGACATCGGAACCGGACCGGAAATAATCAGCGGAGTTCTCGCCTCGTCAATCAAAATACTGTCGATTTCGTCAATGATAACATAAAAATGGTCACGCTGAACCAGATATTTTGCATCAACCGCCATCCCCATATCACGCAGATAATCAAACCCGAATTCACTGTTTGTACCGTAAGTGATGTCGCAGGCATACTGCTGCTGACGGACAGGCGGCGGCTGCATATTCTGCAGACATCCGACAGTCAATCCCAGAAATTTATAAATCGCACCGATCCACTCGGAGTCTCGGCGGGCAAGATAATCATTGACAGTAACCAGCTGACAGTTGCGTCCGGTCAAAGCATTGAGGTAAAGCGGCATGGAAGCAACCAGAGTTTTACCTTCACCTGTCGCCATTTCAGCAATTTTACCTTTGTGCAATGCAATAGCATCCATGATCTGCACATCAAACGGAATCATGTTCCATTCAAGTTCGTGGTCACAAACCATAACTTTGGAACCGCAGAGACGGCGGCAGGCATTTTTTACAACGGCAAATGCTTCGCACATGATATCATCGGTGGTCTCTCCTTTTGCAAGGCGTTCCTTGAACTCAAGAGTTTTATTTTTGAGTTCATCATCAGAAAGTGACTGATAAGAAACTTCAAGAGCATTGATTGTGGCGACAAGCGGCAGCATTCGTTTCACGTCACGTTTTGACTTGGTACCGAACACTTTTTTCAGGAAATTACCAAACATATTTTTTCACATCTCCGTTTTTTAAATTTAAGTTCAATTATACAAAACAATCCCGACCTGTCAAAAAAACAGATCCGGGATCATTTAAAAGCCAATTTTCAAAAAATGCCGTTCCATCAACGGAAAGTATCGGCACTTGAGGGAGCGATCCACAAATGAAAATCCACCTTTCTGCCTCCCATTTCCAATGTCACCAGCGTATTCAAACGCGTAAGCAAAAGTGCATACGGTATTTTGACCGAACCACCTGCAACATTGACAGAAACATTGCTGTCCCCGAGAATATCTTCGGCATTGCGGACAGCGGCAACGAGTTCAAGCATACGGGTCAGTTTGTCCTGCAGTTGAGCATCAAAGCAGTAAGTTTTGTGACATTTCGGACAGACCGCCTGAAAGTCTTTGCGAATGACTTCAGCCAGATTGAACTGAATCACACTTTTGCAATTATCATCAAGACAATGAAAATCGACTTGTGCTTTAGCCCCTATATCTGCAGCATTACTTGCCATATCATGACCTCACAATTTCAATTAAAGAGCAGTGACAGTATTGTAAAGCACAGCGGCATTTTCGGTGCTTTCGAGCAATTTTTCGATCACACCTTCCTCACGCATTTTGCGGGAGACACTGCCGAGAAGCTGCAGATAAGCATCCTGATTTTCATCAGGAGCAGCCAGGAAAACAACTACACGTACCGGTTTACCATCCTGTGCAACATAATCTGCGATATCATTTTTTGCAACACCGATAACAATGACGGGAGATGGAATATCATTAACACGGATATGAGGCAGAGCCAGACCTTTACCGACGGCAGTGGTCATCATTTTTTCACGTTTCCATGTCAAACGGTAAATAGTATCGCGGTTCAATTTGGTCAAATCAGCGGCACGGCTGATCAATTCGTCCATAATCTGCAATTTGTCAGCACCATCAAGAATCATGACAGAATCACGGGTGATGTAGTTCAAAAAATCGCAAGCCATTTTTTTCCTCCTGTAAGTAATTGCCATATTTTTTGTATATCTCCTTTAAGATATACTCATTTTCTGCATAATTCAACAGATTTTTGCAATTTTTTTTGATTTTTTTGTATTTTTTATGCAGGAAAAACATTTTTCGGCAAAAAAAATCACCTTTTTGCATTTTTTATTTGACACTTTGCAAATATGTTGTATATTATGGTTCTGTTATATTTTATAAATAATAGTCTCACGGAATGAGCAAATGCCGTTCCTTTGTTTCATTAATCGAAAATCCACGAAAAAAAAGGTAAAAAAAGTGAAAGAAATCAAAGTCGGAATCATTGGGTTCGGTACCGTCGGTGCCGGGGTTGCAGAGAATCTGTTGAACAATTACAGCGTCATCTCAACCCGAACATCCATCAGTGTCAAACTTCACAAAATTGCCGATCTGGATATAACAAGCGACAGAGGAATCGCCATTCCCGATAATGTCCTGACCACCGATGCAAACGAAGTCATCAATGAATGTGACATTGTCGTTGAACTCGTCGGCGGAACCACTATTGCAAAAAAATTCATCCTGCAGGCTCTCAACAACAAAAAACACGTCGTTACCGCCAACAAAGCTCTCCTCGCCCTCCACGGCAAAGAACTTTTTGAAGCGGCCAAAGCAAACGGCGTTGACATCTTCTTTGAAGCCAGCGTCGCAGGCGGCATCCCCATCATCAAAGCACTCCGTGAAGGTCTCATCAGTAACAAAATCAACAGCATTTACGGTATCATGAACGGTACCTGCAACTATATCCTGACCCGTATGGAAAATGAAGGCGTCGATTTTGATACCGTCCTCAAAGATGCTCAGAAACTCGGTTATGCCGAAGCAGAACCCAGTCTCGACATCGACGGTTTCGATACAGCTCACAAAACTGCCATTCTGAGTGCCCTGGCTTACGGCGAATGGTTCGGCCTTGACCATATGTTCGTTGACGGCATCCGCAATATCAGCCTTTTCGATATGGGTTGTGCCGCAGAACTCGGCTACCGCATCAAACTTCTCGCCATCATAAAAAATAAAGACGGCAAAGTCGAAATGCGTGTCCATCCGACCCTCGTACACGCTGACGGCATGATCGGCAATATCTCCGACGTTTTCAACGGCGTCATGGTTGACGGCGACACCGTCGGCAACACCCTCTTTTACGGCAGAGGTGCAGGCCGCAAAGCAACAGCAAGTGCTGTTGTCGCTGATATCGTCGATGTTGCCAAAAATATCGCAGCAAATTCAATTAACAGAACTCCCGCTTTCGTCGAAGGAAAACTTTTCGACCAGATCATCTCCATGGATGAAATCGATTCATGCTACTATCTCCGCATGATGGTCACCGACCGTCCCGGAGTCATGGCTCAGGTCAGCCAGATTTTCGCTGAAGGCAAAATCAATATCGACAGCCTTATCCAGCACGGTGAAGGCGAAGGCAACGGCGTTCCTCTTATCATCCTGACCGGCATGACTAAAGAAAAAGCCATGATGGATGCTATCGCAAAACTCGAAGCACTCGACTGCTCTCTCGAAAAAGTCCGTATGCTCCGCATTGAAAACATTTAATAATTGATTGAGGTTTAATCATGGGAATCCATACTGTTGAAAAAATCGGCGGAACTTCAATGACCCGCTTCGGCGAACTGCTCGATAACGTCCTTATCGGCAATCGCAAAGAAAATGAACTCTATAACCGCATCTTCATCGTCAGTGCTTACGGCGGCATCACCAATTTACTCCTCGAAGACAAAAAAACCGGCGAACCCGGTGTTTACGGCAAATTCGCCGACGGCAGCAATGAATGGCTCACCAAACTCGAAGAAACCAGAGCCAGAATGATCGAACTCAACCGTACATTTGAATCCATCGGTCTGGATCAGAACGTTGCAGATGCTTTTGTCAATGAACGTATCGACGGCGTTCGTGACTGTCTGCTTCATTTGATGCAGCTCCGCAGTTTCGGTCACTTCAAACCGTCCGATTATCTGCCTGCCAGCCGTGAATTTCTGAGTGCGATCGGCGAAGTTCACAGTGCCTTCAACTCAGTAGAAATCCTCAAGAAAAAAGGCGTCAATGCAAAATTCATCGACCTCTCCGGCTGGAAAGATAACGAAAGCCATTCCATCGAACAGATGGTCGAAAAACACCTTTCAGGTCTCGATTTTGCAAAATGTATGCCCATCGTCACAGGTTATGTCAAATGTGCCGAAGGCATCATGAACCGCTATGACCGCGGCTACAGTGAAATCACTTTCTGCAAAGTTGCTTCCGTTACCGCTGCAAAAGAAGGTATCATTCACAAAGAGTTCCACCTTTCAACCGGCGATCCCAAACTTATGGGCGTCGACAAAGTTAAAATCATTGGCAATACCAATTTTGACATCGCCGACCAGCTCGCTGATATGGCAATGGAAGCAATCCATCCCAAAGCCTCAAAAGAAATGGAAATCAACAATATTCCGATCCGTGTCAAAAATGCTTTCGACCCCGAAAACCCCGGCACTCTGATCAGCGTTGATTACATTTCTCCGACCCCCAAAGTCGATATGATCTGCGGCCGCAAAGATATCGTCGCAATCGAAGTTTTCGATCCCGAAATGGTCGGAGCCTGCGGTTACGACTTCCGTCTGCTTGCAGCTTTCAATGCCAACAAAATAAGCTATATTGCCAAAAACACCAATGCCAATACAATTACGCATTATGTTTCCGAAAAATCACGCAATCTTACCAAGTGCATTGAAACACTGGAAAAAGAATTCCCCGGTGCAACCATCAAAATTTACAAAGTCGCAATCGTCGCCGTCATCGGCTCAAATATGAAGATTCCGGGCTTCCTTTCACGTGCCGCAGCCGCACTTGCCAAAGAAAACGTCAATATTTACGCTCTCGACCAGTGCATCCGCCAGGTCAATATGCAGTTCATTATTGACCGTGAAGACTTTGAAAAGGCTCAAATCGCTCTCCACAGAGATTTGGTCGAAGGAGAACTTTGATTTTTGAAACTTTTTGATATTCAAAAATATATAAGAAAAAATCCGTCAGCAGGATGTGAACTTATCCGTTCCTGCGACGGATTTTTTACTTTTGCTGTTGTTGTTCCAATGTTGAACGAAAATGACAATGCCGAAAGTTTTTTCTCAAATCTTCTGCAGGCAATAACAACTGCCGAAGACGAGAAAATTCTCGTCGCCGCAGTAGTAAATTGCCACAAAAATTCGCCGGAAGAATACAAAAAAGATAATTTTCTGCTGCTTGAACGCTTGCGGAAAAATGAATTTAAAATTCCCAATCTGGCAATTTTTGACCACACTTCAGACGGAAAAACTCTGAAAAATGGTGTCGGAGAGGCCCGAAAAATCGGAATGGATCATGTCCTGAACCTTTTTGATTTCAAAGATTTTGAAAACTCTGTTATATGTTCACTTGATGCCGATACAATAATCAGCAATGACTATTTCAGCCGCATACGACAAGGCATGAATCAAAATAAATCATGCGGAGCATTAACTTTCAACGTCAAACACCAGTTGGACGCAATAAATCCGGAAGCAATCAAACAATACGAAGAATATATGCAATCATACCGGACAGGCCTTGAATACGCAAATTCGCCATATGCTTTTTTTACCGTCGGTTCAGCCTTTGCGGTGCGTGCATCGGCTTACATATATGCGGGAGGGATGCGAAAACTCAAAGCAGGAGAAGACTTTTATTTTCTGCAATCTGCAGTAAAAAGCAGCGGAGTCAAACATTTTCCGCAAGTTACAGTGCAGCCGTCAGCCAGATTTTCGCCGCGGGTTCCATTCGGGACCGGCACCGCATTGCAGGCAATAACTGAAAATGCAAAAGAGTTCATCCCCTTCCCGCAATTCGCATTTGAGGCATTAAAAAATGTAATATCTGCCGCGGAAGAAGACAAACTGATTTCTCCGCAAAAATATCTTGAGTCAATTTCTCCTGAATCAAGAGCATTTTTTAAACAACACAATTTTGAAACAGACTGGCAAAAAGTCACCGGGAATATGCCGCAAAAGCAATTACCATCAGCATTTTTACTGCATTGGTTTGATGGGTTGAAGACCCTGCAATTTTTGAAATATATGGTTTCAAAATACTGCTGAAGCGCATCATTTTTCAATTAACAATGATTATTATTTTTTATTTTTATGCTCAAAATCAAGTTTAAGATAAAAAAAGTCAATATTTTCTCAAAAAAGGGATTGACATAATAAAAAAACATGCTATATTAATAGTGTATTCCGGGATATAGCTGGAAATGAGGAGCCTTTTGTATTCCGGATTACAAGCAGGCATCAGTGGTCATGAACACTGGTGTCTGCTTTTTTTATCGCAAAATTTACGGATCACAGCGACATCCGACTATTAAGGAAGATAAGGAGTTTAAAGAATTTAAGGAAGTTAAGAAAAAACTCCCTGAACTCCTGAAAAATCCCATCTGTCACAAACTGTCCGGATATCTCCACTCACAGGGGTTGTTGCAAAACTGTTTTGTGGGGAAAAAACCTTTTTGAAATGATATATTCCCAATATGTGGAGATAACTTATTTTGTGCTTTTTTGCAGGGGCTTACGCCGCCCCTGCACCCGGCGCCGGGTACGACCCGGAGCGATATTACGCTGGTGCGTGAATGTCGGCGGCTGTGTGGTGTTTAGATATTTTTTCGGCGGAATGTTCGATTGCTCCTCCCCTTTTTTTAGGGAATGAGCAATCAAATCTTTCGCCGAATTAGCCACATCAGGGGTATGTCGTTCG